>JAOUIM010000149.1 GCA_029884035.1 Aquincola sp.
CTTGGGCAGCTTCGGTGCCAGCCTCGGATTGACCGTCGTGCGCGCGATCACGTAGACCACATAAAGGCTCGCGAGCAGGAACCCGGGAATGATCGCCGCCGCATACAGCTTGACCACCGACACCGCGGAGGTGGCGCCATAGACGATGAGCATGATCGACGGCGGGATCAGGATGCCCAGCGTGCCGCCGGCGCAGATCACCCCGGAGGACAGTTTCTGGTCGTAGCCGGCCTTCAACATCGCGGGGAAGGCGAGCAGGCCCATCAGCGTCACCACCGCACCCACGATGCCCGTGGCGGTCGCGAACAGTGCGCAGGTGATGAGCGCGGCAACCGCCATCGAGCCCGGGATCGCCCTGAGGGCCACCTGCAGGCTGTAGAAAAGCCGATCGAGGATGTTCGATCTCTCGATCATGTATCCCATGAACAGGAACAGCGGCACGGCGGTCAGCACGTCGTTGTTCATGATGCTGAACGTGTTCTGCGACAACAGGTAGAACACCCGGCTGTCGAAGAAATCCTGCCCGGGCTGGAAGTAGGCGTAGTAGCCGAACATCACCCCCATCGCCATCAGCGTGAAGGCGATCGGGAAGCCGAGCAGGATGATGAAGATGAAGCTGCCGAGCATCAGCAGCGCGAGTTCCGGATTGCTCATCGGGCACCTTCCGTGTTTGCTGACTGCGCATGCTCTTGCTGGAGCACGTCCTCGAGTTCCTCGACATCGTGGAGCTGCTTCGGCCAGTAACCGTTCTGGATGCACAGGACGCAACGGATCACCTGCGCGATGCCCTGGATGAAGAGCATCACGCCGGCCAGCGGGATCAGCGCCTTGAGCTGCCAGATCGGCACGCCGACCGGGCTGTTGACGCTGACCTCCCGGTAGCCGAAGGAGTCATGCGCATAGCCGTATCCCGCGATGATCAGCGCGGTGACTCCGGGATAGAAGAAGATGAAATACAGCACCAGTTCGATGCTTGCCTGGACGCGTGGGCGCAACAGCCGGAACAGCACATCGCCACGCACATGGGCATTGCGCGACAGCGCATAGGCGCCGGCCATGATGAACAGCGCGCCGTAGAGGATGTAGCTCATGTCGAATGCCCAGCTCGTCGGGTCGTTCAGGGCATAGCGCATGAAGACCTCGTAGGAGGTTCCGAGCGTCAGGATCAGGATGCACCACGCAAACGCATGGCCGACCGCCATGCTGAAGCGGTCGATCATGATGAGGAATCTCTGGAGCATGGTGTTCAGTCCTTCACAAGGCGCTTCGGTGCAGCGTGATCATGGCCCGGAAAAAAGGCGGCGCATCACTGCGCCGCCTTCGCTGGGCCCCTGTCGTGCGCGTACGAGGCTGGCGCAGTGCGCGTCAGAACCCGAGCTTGCCGTACAGGTGCTCGTAGGCCTGCTGGTAGTCCGCGTCATTGAAGAAGCCGTAGTAGCCGACGCGCTTGGCCCAGGCCTTCTGCGACTCCCAGACCTTCTTGAAGAAGGGATCCTCGTCGGACAGCTTCTTGACCAGCACGTCCCACGATTTGAGCTGTTCGGTGAACACGTCCTTGGGAGTGCGAAGCACGTTGACCTTGTCCTTGGTCTTGAGCTCCTGCAGGTCGGTCGAGTACTGGTCCATCGCGAGCGCGTAGTTCGCCGTCGACGCCGCCTCGGCCGCGTACTTCAGGATCGCCTGCAGATCCTTGGGCAGCGAGTTGTACTTCTTCTTGTTGAAGTCGATCTCGAAGAACTCCATCGCCTGGTGGTAGCTGCCCATGTAGTAGTTCTTCGCCACGTCCTGGGCGCCGAAGCGGCGGTCCGAGGTCGGGTTGTTGAACTCGAAGGCATCGATCACGCCGCGCTCCATCGCCGGGACGATTTCACCGCCCGGCAGCTGCGTGACCTTCATGCCCATGTCCTGCATCAGGTCGGCGGCCAAACCCACGGTGCGGTACTTGAATCCCTTCAGATCGGCCGCGCCCTTGATCGGCTTCTTGAACCAACCCAGCGGCTGGGTCGGCATCGGCATCGCGAAGAAGGCGATGACGTCCAGGTTGAGCTTTTGCACCAGCTCATCGTAGAAAGGCGTGCCCTGGCGGTGGATCCAGGCCAGCATCTGGTTGGCGTTGCAGCCGTTGATCGGGCCCGAGCCGAACAGCGAGGCGACCTTGCTCTTGCCGTACCAGTACACCGCGACCGTGTGCGCCGCATCGATCACGCCCTTGCTGGTGGCGTCCATGACCTCGAAGGGCTTCACGACCGAGCCGCCGACGAGGTAGTCGATGCGTAGCCGCCCGCCGGCCATCTCGTTGACGCGCGCGACGTACTGCTCAGCCATCTCGTTGAAGATGTCCTTCGCCCCCCAGGCGCCCTGCATCTTCAGCACGATGGGCGATTGAGCGACCGAGATCATCGGCGCCGTCAGCGCCGCTGCGCCCGCCGCTCCCGACACTGCGGCACCAAGAAACTTGCGCCGCGCGGGCCGCTGTTCACTCGCGCCAGGGTTAACGGCGGCGTTGTCAATGTCCTGTCTCATAGAGGTCTCCTTGTGTAGTGCCGATGCGGGCTGATTCGTTCCAGTGAAGCTCTGCGCTCAGCGCGGGTCGTGCGGCGCTCGCGGTTCGTCAAAGCTCAGCTTATGATTTGAACAAATACAACGGCGAGGATACTCCGCGACACTACGTATCTATACAAATACATAGATGGGGAAAAACCCGATCACACCGGTGTGGGTGCTTGAATCGGGTCGAGCCCTCCCGATGCGATTGAAGCGGGCATCCCGGCGGATGCCTTGGCGCAATCAGGGCGCAAAGACGTGCCGGGCCAGACTCGTTCCCAGAGCGCGCCCGCGCTCGTGCCACTGTGACGGTCGCGCCAAGGCGCCGTCAGCGCGGTCGTCGGCGAGCGGGCGGCTTTGCACGGGCCCGCGCAGCCGGAAGCCGGGCGCAGCCCGGCTGCGCCCGGCAACGGTGCGAAGTTCTCGATCTCGAGTGACGGCGCCGGCAGGCGTCGTCAGCTCGTCAGACAGTGCCGACCGTTGCTTCTGATACTTACTTGTAGAGGACGTTGGGCAACCACATGCCGATGGCCGGCCAGATGTACAGCAAAGCCAACGCAATCACCTGGATGCCCATGAACGGCATCATGCCCGCGAAGATCTGGTTGAGCGTCACGTGCTTTGGCGACACACCCTTCAGGTAGAACGCGGCCATCGCCACCGGTGGCGACAGGAAGGCGGTCTGCAGGTTCAGCGCCACCAGCAGGCCGAAGAACAGTGGATCGACGTTGAACTTGGCCAGCAGCGGAATGAAGATCGGCATGAAAATCACGATGATCTCGGTCCACTCCAGCGGCCAGCCCAGGATGAAGATGATGAACTGGCTGAGCATCATGAACTGGACCGTCGACAGGCCGAGTGACAGCACCCAGCGCTCGATGATCTCCTGCCCGCCGAGCAGGGCGAACGAGGCCGAGAAGATCGATGAGCCGACGAACAACCAGCACACCATCGCGCTGGTCTTGGCTGTCAGGAACGAGGACTCCTTGATGATGCCGCCGAGGTCGATCAGTGTCTTGACCACCGCCGGGCCGCCCTCGCTCTGCTTGGTCGCGATGTATCGATAGACGCCGGCCAGCAGCAGGCCGCCGAAGGCGCCGACCGCGGCCGCCTCGGTCGGCGTGGCCAGACCGAAAACGATCGAGCCGAGCACGGCCAGGATCATCACCGCGAGCGGGAAGAACGAGGCCAGCAGCATCTTGAAGATCTCCAGCCGCTGCCAATTCATCAACCAACTGACCAGCGCCAGGCTGGCCATGCCCACGCCAAAGACGATCCAGTACCAGGCGGGTACCGGCGCGCGCTCGGCGGGAGGTGCCGGCGTGTCCGGTGCCGATGCCGTCTGCGCTTGCATGCCGGCAGACGAGGGGGCGGCCGAGGCCGCGGAACCAGCCTCGGCGGGCGGCTCCTTGAGGTCAGCCGCGTCCTTCGGGGGCTCCTGGAGCCCGCCTTCTTCCTTCGGTGGCTCTTGCAGACCCGAGTCGGCCGCGGCGCTGTCGGATTCAGCGGCGACCGATCCGCCGGCTTGGACCAGGCCGGTCGTGTCGACGGCCGCCGTGGGCGCGGTTGCAGCAGCGTACATGACCACCAGCAGCGCGGCGATCGAGATCGCCGGAAGCAGCGAAACGAGCAGCTGCGTCGCGACCTGGCGCTTGGGCAGCGTGGGCATGCGCAGGGCACCGACCAGGCCCGCGAGCGCATTGCCGCCGCGTGCGCTCAAGGCCTGCGACAACGGTGGCAGCGGCACCTGGCGCTCGCTCTCGGACAACGGCGGCGCGAGGTGCGGCTTCCACTTGGCCATCAAGATCACGTAGCCGACGTACAGGCCGGCCAACATGATTCCCGGGAAGAACGCCCCCGCATATAGCTTGACGACCGAGACGCCGGCGGTGGCACCGTAGACGATCAGCAGGACAGAAGGCGGAATCAGGATGCCCAGACAGCCGCCCGCTGTGATGGAACCGGCCGCGAGCTTGATGTTGTAGCCCGCGCGCAGCATGGCGGGCAGCGCGAGCAGCCCCATCAGCGTGACCACCGCGCCGACAATGCCGGTCGCGGTCGCGAAGATCGCGCAGGTGACGATGGTCGCCACGGCCAGGGCCCCAGGCAAGCGGGCGAGCGACAGATGCAGGCTCTTGAAGAGCTTCTCGATCAAGTTCGCGCGTTCGACCAGGTAGCCCATGAAGACGAACAGTGGAATCGCGATCAGGACATCGTTGGACATCACCGAGTACGCGCGCTGCACCATCAGGTCGAGGATCTGCTGATTGGCCAGCGCCGGATTGACGCTGCGGTAGGCGAGCCAGCCGAAAAACACGCCCATGCCCATCAGCGTGAACGCCGTCGGGAAGCCGAGCATGATGGCCACGACGATCAGCGCCAGCATCAGCAGGCCCAGGTACCCGAGATCCTCCCGACTCAGGTGCCCATCGACGAAATTGCCCCAGGGCATGAAGAACACGACGGTGGCGAGGATGATCGCCATCAGGGCAAAGCCGAACCACAGCTCCTTCTTGACTTTCATTTCGTGCTCCCCTCTTGCACGACGAAGCGGTCGAGCTTGGCGATGTCATCGTCCTTCACGTGGACCATTTCCTTGAGCTTGTCGACGTCGACCTCTTCCACGTCTTCGATGCGCGCCGGCCATGCGCCGTTCTTGATGCAGATCACGCAGCGGATGATCTCGACGATGCCCTGCACGAACAGGAACGCGCCGGCCAGCGGCAGCATCGTCTTGAACGGATAGATCGGCGGCCCGTCCGCGGTGATGGTGGAGTGCTCGTTCATCGCCCAGGACTCGGCCGCGTAGTAGTAGCCCGCATAGGTCAATGCGAACACGCCGGGGATGAAGAACACGATGTAAAGGATCAGGTCGATCGTGGCCTGCGTGCGCGGTTCGAAGAAGCCGTACAGCACGTCGCCACGGACATGACCGGCCTTGGCCAAGGTGTAGGCGCCGGCCATCATGAACAGCGTGCCGTACATCATGATCATGCCGTCGAACGCCCATGAATGCGGGTGGTCCAGCACGTAGCGCGAGAACACCTCCCACGAGATCATCAGCGTGAGGGCGACGATCAACCAGGAAAACGCCTGGCCGACGAAGGTGCTGATCTTGTCGATCGTCAGCAGCAATTTCTGCATGGCACGGTCCATGAAAGACATCAACCACCCGGGCGGAGCCGGATGGTCGATGCAGGGTGGAACATTGACGCCCTCGGCGTCTTGGCGGACTACGCCTTCTTGCCGCTGAAGAAGTGGCTCACGGCCATGCGCCGGCTGACGTAGGTGTCCTGGTCCCATTTCACCGCGCGCTCGGCAAACGCCTTCTGCGACGCGACGATTTCCTTGAACAGCGGGTTCTCCGCCGATTTCTTCTCGAGGATCTCGCTCCACAGCTTGAGCTGCACCTGCAGTACCGAATCGGGCGTCTTGTAGAACTTGACGTTGTCCTTGGTCTGCAGCTCGATGTAGTCCTTCGAATAACGGTCGATCGCCTTCCAGGACATGTCCGCGGACGAGGCTTCGACCGCGTTGTCGATGATCGCCTTCATCTTGGCCGGGAGCGCGTCGTACTTCGGCTTGTTGAACATGATCTCGAAGGTCTCGGCGCTCTGGTGGTAGCTCTGCAACATGCAGACCTTGGAGACGTCGGGAAAGCCGAGCAGGCGGTCGGAGGTGGCGTTGTTGAATTCGGCCGCGTCCAGCAGGCCGCGGTCCATCGCCGGCACGATCTCGCCGCCGGGCAGCGCATTGACCGCCGCGCCCATCGCGGTGAACAGGTCGATCGCGAGGCCGTTCGTGCGGAATTTCAGACCCTTGAAATCCTCGGGTTTGGTGATCGGCTTCTTGAACCAGCCCAGCGGTTGCGTGGCCATCGGGCCATACAGAAACGACTGGACCGTCGTGATCCCGATCGAGGCATAGAGCTTTTGCAACAGCTCCTTGCCGCCGCCGTACTTGTGCCAGGCCAACAGCATGTTGGCATCCATGCCGAACGCCGGCCCCGAGTTCCACAGCGCCAGCGCGTTCTGCTTGCCGTAGTGGTAGCCCAGGACGCCATGGCCGCCGTCCAACGTGCCCTTGGATACCGCGTCGAGCAGGCCGAATGCCGGTACCACCGAGCCGGCAGGCAAGACCTCGATCTTGAGCTCACCGCCGGTCATGTCGTTGGCCTTCTTCGCGAAGTCCAGCGCGTACTCGTGGAAGATGTCCTTGGACGGCCAGGTGCTCTGGAAGCGCAGGCTGGTGACGGCGGGTGTCTGGGCGATTGCCGGTGCGGCCATCGCGCCGGTGGCCACCGTGGCGGTGGCGGCGGATTTCAGAAAGCGGCGACGCTGCGCGACGCCCTTTGACGTGTCGGTCATGACGGGGTTTCCTTCCAGGTTTGGGGGGAGCATTGCGGGTCCTTTTTTCTGGACCTCAGCATGCTGACTATCCCGGGCGGTCATTCGTCTCGGAACTGGGTCTAACCCGTGCGGATTGGTTGCACTTGGGCCGTTCCTGGTCAGCCAGGTGCGGTTTTGCAATCACGCACGCCCGAGCAATGCGGCCATCTGAGCGGCGAGCCGCTCATGGCTCGCGAGCGGCAGCAGCCGCTGGCGCAGTGCGAAGTCCAGCGTCACGAGCGCCGCGTCGACGGTCATCTCGCCCGTCGCGGCGCGCTCGACCGCTTCGCATATCGGCAGGCAGTGCAGTTCCGACACTTCGCCGTCCTGGTTGACCGGCGTCAGGCCGGGCGACAGTGCGAGGTCGAAGGTGTGCAGGTCCTCATTCATGAAGCCCTCGGCGATGTCGCACCGCAGCGCGATCACGGATCCGCGCCGCGCAAGGCGCATCGTCGCTGCATCGAGCCCGGCTTCCTCGAAGCCCTCGCGCACCAGGGCTTCGGCGGGCGTCTGTCCGTGCGGCACGCCGCCGCCGACCACGTTGTCGAGCTTGCCAGGGTCGGTGGGCTTGTGGGGCGAACGGCGCGCGATCCACAGGTGTGTCGGGCGCCCGTTGGCATCGGCCACGTAGCCGTTGCAATGGGCGCCGAAGGTCAGGGTGCCCCAGAAGCGCGCCGCGGCGCGCTCGATCAGCGCCAGCGGCGGCTCGCCCAGGCGGGTGACCACCGGGTAGATCTCGTCGCGCCAGGCGACGATCAGGCCGTCGTCGCGCAGGCGGGCATTGACTTGCGTCAGGACATCACTGCGCGCCGATGCCTCGACCCTCAGTTCGACCGCCGCGTCGCTTACCGACAGCCAGCGCGGCCAGCGACGCAGCGCACCGAGGTGCACGACCGCGACCGATCCCACGACCGTGCCTCCGATCACGAACGCGGTGCGCGGCACAGCCTGTCGCCGCGCGGCGTCGATCGCCGCCCAGCGCGACGGCGCCGCGCTCAGGCGGCCTGCGTGGCCCGCCCGACGGTTGCTGCTTGGCGCCATTGCCCGGTCAGGCGCTGCCACTTCACGCGCGCGGCCTTCAAGTGCCGCTCCTTGACATGGCCGTAGCCGCGGATCTCCTCCGGAATGCGCGCGATCTCGACCGCCAGCGCGAGCCGTTCGGCGCTCAATCCG
>JAOUIM010000557.1 GCA_029884035.1 Aquincola sp.
GCGCAACCCGTAGTACTGCTTTGGGTCGGGTTGCGACGGCCGAGCCCTCGGATTCATCGCCAGAAAGCCGGCGTTGAAGTTTCGATGCCGGTAAGCCGCCACTCGCGAGCGAGTCATTTCGACCCAAAACGGCCCGTCGCCGAAGCAATTGCGGACATCACAGCACGCCGAATCTGCATGCGACGAAAGCGTCCTCGTGCGCGCCCGATCTCGGCGTCAAGCGCCGCTGGCCACCGACCTCACGCAGCGCTCATGCCGGAACGTGGACAAGCCATGGAAGCTGACGTCAGGCCGCAGCAGTCACGGTAATCTCGACCCGCAGTTCGGGTGCGGCCAATCGTGCTTCCACCGTGGTGCGTGCTGGGGCAGCCCCCGCCGGAAGCCAAGCCTCCCACCCTTCGTTCATCGCTGCGAAGTCGGCGACGTCACGCAGGTACACGGTCGCCGTAAGCAGGCGGTCGCGCCCGCTCCCGGCTTCGGCCAGCAGCGTGTCGATCCGCGAGAGCACCTCTCGCGTCTGTTCCGCTGCGCCGCTTGCGGAGCTGCCACTAGACGTCTGTCCGCACAGGTAGATGATTCCGGCGTGGCGCACGATCTTGCTCATGCGGGCATTAGTGTGGCGGCGTTCGATCTGGCTCATTCGGCGTGTTCACTCTCGGCGACGGAATTGACGGTCTGCGTTGGCGCTTCCTCCGCCAGAGCGGCGAGCGCGGCAAGCGGGATCGGCTTGAGCGGGGCGCGGATGCGGTAGGCGCCGACCTCGGCAGGCGGAATGCCCAACTCGTCTGCCAGCAGCTGCGTCACGACGTTGCCGCACACCCGGCCCTGACATGGCCCCATACCGCAGCGGCTGAAGAACTTGGTCTGGTTAGGTCCAACGCAACCCAGACGGGCCATCTCGCGGATCTTGCCGGCACTCACTTCCTCGCAGCGGCAGACGATGGTCTCGTCGCGCGGAAGCGTGAGCGCCTTCGGTGGGCGGTACAGCTCGTCGAGGAAGGGGCGGATCGCGAGTTGCACCGCGAGCGCGCGCTGCAGCGGCGCCACGCGCTGCGCCAGCGCAACGCCGTCGATGCGCCCCAGCGCCTGCGCCGCACCGAGCGCCGCCAGCGCACCGGACGCTTCGGCGGCGTAGGCCCCAGCGATCGCCGTGCCGTCGCCCGCCATGCGCAGTCCGGGCAGCGAGGTTTGCCCGAAGGCATCGGTAACGACGTGCCAGGCAAGCTGGCGATCGTCCCAACGATGTTCGAGCCGCAGCAGGTGGCTCATCTGCGTGTTCGGGATCACGCCGTGGTGCAGCAGCACGTGGTCTGCGTCGATGCGTTTGGAAACGCCACCAGCTCGGAAGGAAACCGCCTGCACGGCATCCTTGCCGAGCAACTCGATCTCCTCGGCTCCAGTGAACCACTGCACGCGGGCGCGCTTCAACCTCCACATCATGCGCAGGCCCTTGGCAAGCATCGACCAGGCGCGCAGCGCTCGCGGCAGCCGGCGCGCCGCAGCGAGGAAGTTGGACGCCGGTGCAGTTTCCACCACTGCAGCAACGGTTGCTCCCGCATCGAGCAACTGGCAGGCCACGAGCAATACCAGTGGCCCTGCGCCGACGACCACGACGCGCCCGGCCGGCACCGCGCCGGCAGACTTGATCGCCAGCTGCACCGCGCCAGCATTCATCACACCGGGCAACGTCCAGCCCGGCAGCGGCGAGGCGCGTTCCATCGCGCCGGTGGCGGCAATCAGCTGCGGCGCACGCCATTGCTTCGCACGGCCCGCGTGCAAAGCGGTCACCGTCAGGTCGCGCGCCACGTCCCAGACGAGCGTGTCGTGGAGCACTTCTGCACCGCTGGCCGCGAGCCGCTGTGCGAGCGAAACGCCACGCGTGTAGTCGGTGCCCAGCAGAGCCGACACTTTCGGATCGCACCCCGTCACATTGCGATAGATCTGGCCACCGGGGCTCGGCTGCTCGTCGACCAGCAGCGTTTGCAGCCCCAGTTCCACGCCGGTGATCGCGGCAGCCATGCCTGCCGGCCCGGCACCGATCACGATCAGGTCGTGAGAACTGGG
>JAOUIM010000150.1 GCA_029884035.1 Aquincola sp.
CCTGACCTCGGCGGGCGGCACGTAGTCCTTGCCGCCCTTGGCGTTGCGCGTGTAGAAGATGTGGTTGAGCAGCATGCCGTGGTTGATCATGCGCACGAAGGGCTCGTCGAAGTGCAGGAGGCCCATGTCGCGCATGACCTTGGTCCAGAAGCGCGCGTACAGCAGGTGCAAGACCGCATGCTCGATGCCGCCGATGTACACGTCCATCGGCATCCAGTAGTCGTTGCGCGCATCGACCATCGTCGGTGCGCCGGCGCTCGCGTAGCGCATGTAGTACCAGGCGCTGTCGACGAAGGTGTCCATCGTGTCGGTCTCGCGCCGCGCATCCTTGCCGCACGTCGGGCACTTGCAGCGCAGGAACGATTCGCACTTCGTGAGCGGGCTGCCGCCGCCGTCGGGCACCAGGTCTTCGGGCAACACCACCGGCAGGTCTTCATAGGGCACGGGCACGACGCCACAGGCATCGCAGTGGATCACCGGAATCGGCGTGCCCCAGTAGCGCTGGCGGCTGATGCCCCAGTCGCGCAATCGGAACTGCACCTGCTTGTGGCCGAGGCTTTTGGCCGCGAGGTCGGTCGCGATCGCATCGACAGCGGCCTGGTGACCCAGGCCGTCGTACTTGCCGGAGTTGACGCACACGCCGCGCTGCTTGTCGGCGTACCACTCTTGCCAAGCGTCGGTCGAGAAAGTTTCACCCTTGACCGCGATCACTTGCGGGATCGGCAGCTTGTATTTCTTGGCGAACGCGAAGTCGCGCTCGTCGTGCGCGGGCACGCCCATCACCGCGCCTTCGCCGTAAGCCATCAGCACGTAGTTGCCGATCCAGACCTCGACTTTGGCGCCGGACAGCGGGTGCGTGACGTGAAACCCGGTGGGTAGGCCCTCCTTTTCCATCGTCGCCATGTCGGCTTCCATCACCGAGCCTTGCTTGCACTTCTCGATGAAGGGCACGAGGGCAGGCTGGTCCTGCGATAGGCGCTTGGCCAGCGGGTGCTCGGCGGCGATGGCGACGAAGCTGACGCCCATGATCGTGTCGGCGCGCGTCGTGTACACGCGCAGCAGGTCGCGCCGACCGTCGATCTCGTAGGGGAAGCCGAAGTTCACGCCCTCGCTCTTGCCGATCCAGTTCTCCTGGATCAGCCGCAGCCGCTCGCTCCAGCCGGGCAGCTTGCTGAGCGTGCAGTCGAGCAGTTCCTCGGCGTACTTCGTGATGTTGAAGTAGTAGCCCGGGATCTCGCGTTTTTCCACCGGCGCGCCGCTGCGCCAGCCGTGGCCGTCGATCACCTGTTCGTTGGCGAGCACGGTCTGATCGACCGGGTCCCAGTTGACGACCTGCGTCTTGCGGTAGGCGATGCCGCTTTCCAGGCACTTGAGGAAGAACCACTGGTTCCACTTGTAGTAGGCCGGATCGCAGGTCGACAGCTCGCGCGACCAGTCGATCGCCAGGCCCAGCGACTGGCAGCGCGCCTTCATCAGCGCGATATTGTCGCGCGTCCACTGACCCGGTGCGACCTTGCTCTTCATCGCCGCGTTTTCCGCCGGCAGGCCGAAGGCGTCCCAGCCCATCGGCATCAGCACGTTGAAGCCCTGCATGCGCTTGTAGCGCGCGAGCATGTCGTTGATGGTGTAGTTGCGCACATGCCCCATGTGCAACGCGCCGCTCGGGTACGGCAGCATCGAGCAGGCATAGAACTTGGGCTTGCTCCTGTCTTCGACGACGCGGTAAGCGTCGGCCGCGGTCCACGCGGCCTGCGCCGCGGCTTCGACTTCGGCGGGGACGTATTTCTCGTTCATCCGCCGGATTCTAGGAGGAGGCCCCGCGCCGGCTACCTGGGCGCCGGCGCTTCGGTCACGAACCCGATGCGCGTGAGGCCCGCCTGCTGGACGAGCGCGATGAGGTCGGCCACCTGGCCGTAGGGCACCTTCTGGTCGGCGCGCAACTGCACTTCGAGCTCGCGGTTGGCCTTCGCTGCGGCGTTCACGCGCTGTGCGAGCTGGTCACGGCTGAGCACCTCTTCGCCGAAATACAGCTTTCCGGCGCTGTCGATCGCCACCCCGATGAAGGACGGTGCCGTGGTGGGCGTGGCCGCATCGGCCTTGGGCAGGTCGAGCTTCAGGCTCGACGTCATCAGCGGTGCCGTGATGATGAAGATCACCAGCAGCACCAGCATCACGTCGATCAACGGTGTCATGTTGATGTCGCTCATCGGCGCCGGGCCAGTGGTGCGGGCGAGTCGGCCGAATGCCATGTCAGAGCTGTGCCCCACGCTCGCCCAGAAGCATCTCGCGCAGGTCGTGCGCGAAGCCTTCGAGCTCGGCCTCGGCCGCACCGACCCACTTGCCGAACAGGTTGTAGGCGAGCACGGCGGGAATCGCCACTGCCAGGCCGGCGGCGGTCATCACGAGTGCCTCGCCGACCGGGCCTGCGACCTTGTCGATCGTGATCGTGCCGGCCGCCGCGATCGCCACCAACGCGTGGTAGATACCCCAGACCGTGCCGAACAGGCCGACGAAGGGCGCGGTGCTTCCGACTGAGGCCAGCAGCACCTGGCCGAACTGCAGGTGCGCGAGGCCGCGGTGGAGCGCGTCGCGCAGGCGGCGCGTGAGCTGTGAGTCGAGGTGCGTGCCCGACTCCAGCGTGCCCGCGGCGGGCACCGCCGTCGCGGCCTCGATCAGCGGCAACAGCACCTGTTCACGGTCGAATGCGGCCAGACGGTCCCTGCCCTCTGAAAGCGCCGGCGCGGCCCAGAAGACGGGCACCGCACGCTGGATGTCGCGCCGCGCGCGCCGGAGCACCCACCACTTCCACAGGATCGTGACCCAGCTCGAGATCGACATCACCAGCAGCAGCAGCGCCACCGCGCGACCGATCGCGTCGCTGGCATTCCAGAAGGCGCCGAAGCCGTCCATCGTATCGGGCCCTCAGGCCAGGCCCAGCACGTCGTTCATGTCGAACAGGCCGTGCGGCCTGTCGGCAAGAAAGCGCGCCGCCCGCAGCGCACCCTGCGCGTAGGTCGCGCGGCTCGCGCTGCGGTGCGCGATCTCGATGCGCTCGCCGGTGCCGCAGAACATCACCGTGTGATCACCGACGATGTCGCCGCCGCGCACCGTGGCGAAGCCGATGGTCTTGGCGTCGCGCTCGCCGGTGTGTCCCTCGCGGCCATAGACCGCGCAATCGGCCAGCTTGCGCCCCAGCGCGTTGGCAACCACCTCGCCCATCTTCAGCGCGGTGCCGCTCGGCGCGTCGACCTTGTGGCGATGATGGGCCTCGACGATCTCGACGTCGTAGCCCTCGGCCAGTGCACGCGCGGCCATGTCGAGCAGGCGCAGCATGACGTTCACGCCCACGCTCATGTTGGGTGACAGCATGACGGCCACGCTGCGAGCGTAGGTTTCGATCTGCGCCTTCTGCGCGTCGTTGAATCCTGTCGTGCCGATCACCGCCTTGACGCCCAGATCGCGGCAGGCGGCGAGGTGTGCCATCGTGCCCTCGGGGCGCGTGAAGTCGATCAGCACCTGGGCGTTGACGAGACTGGCACGGATGTCGCAGTCGATGTCGAGGGTCCCGGACAGCGTGCAGTCGCCACTGGCCTGGACGGCCTCGATCAGCATGCGGCCCATGCGCCCCGAAGCGCCCGCCACGGCCACGCGCAGCGCGGCCATCAGCCGCGCCCCAGGAAGTGCATGGCCGAGCCATACTGGAGGGCGCGGACGCCATCGGGCGCCCGGGCAGCATTCATGCGGGCTCGAGCGGCGGATAGGTGCGGGCGGCACCTTGCGGCTGCACGGTTGCCGGGGTCTCGCTCTTGACCGGTACCGGCAGCGCCTGCTTCTGCTCATCGGTCAGCGCAAGCACCGGCTCGGCGCCGCTGCTACGTGAAGCCGGTCTCACCGAGCTGACGAACTCACGCTCTGATGGCAGGTCCGGCGCCTCGAGGCGCTCGAGCTTGCCGTCCTTGAAATAGGCGACGATGCTGCGGCGCTGCGGCTCGACGCCCTGCCGACGAAGCGTGAACACGTAGTCCCAACGGTCGGCGTGGAACGCGCTGGTGAGCAGCGGCGAACCGAGCAGATCACGCACCTGTTCGCGCGACATGCCGGGCCTGACCAGCGCGGCCAGCTCCTTGGTGACGACGTTGCCCTGCATGATGTCGATGCGGTAGGGCGTGATGACACCCATCAGACTGTCTGCCTGCGGCTGGTACGACGAGCAACCGGCGAGTGCGGCCAGAACAACAATAGGAAGGCTGGTGCGGTACATGGGCATCGACGGCGTCCGGGCAGAAAGCGGATGGCCCTGGCTATGATGCGGCAGATTCTACCGACGCCATGACCCGCGCCGACGACCTCAAGAGCAGTGGCCTAAAGGCCACCGGCCCGCGCCTGAAGATCCTCGATGTCTTCCAGCGCTCGCCTCAGCGCCATCTCACGGCCGAGGACGTGTACAAGGTGCTGCTGGGCGAGGACGCCGACATCGGCCTGGCCACCGTCTACCGGGTGCTGATGCAGTTCGAGCAGGCCGGTCTGCTGTCGCGCAGCCACTTCGAGAGCGGCAAGTCGGTTTTCGAGCTGAACGAGGGCCAGCACCACGACCACCTCGTGTGCATGACCTGCGGGCGCGTCGAAGAGTTCTATGACGCGCAGATCGAATCACGCCAACGTGCGGTGGCGCAGGCGCGCGGCTTCGAGCTCCAGGACCATGCGCTGTCGCTGTATGCGCATTGCACCAAGAAGGACTGCACGCACCGCCCGAAGTAATTGCTGTCCCGCGCGAGCCCTCCGATCGCGGTTACAGGCCCTAGTTGTCGGTCGGCCCGTCCATGGCCTGCTGGTGGCGGCGAACGAACTCACCGTAGGTGTCGATGCCGCGCAATTGAAGTATCGAGTTGCGCACGGCCGCCTCGACAAGCACCGCCAGGTTGCGGCCCGCGTCGACTGCGATGACCACTTTGCGCACCTGAACGCCGAGGATGTCCTCGTACAGGGGCTCGTAGGGCAGGCGCTCGAACTCGCGCTCCATCGTTTCCTTGCGCACCAGGTGCACGAGCAGCTGCACGCGCATCTTCCGCCGCACGGCGGTCTCGCCGAAGATCGCCTTGATGTCCAGCAGCCCGATCCCGCGCACCTCGAGCAGGTTGGCCAGCAGCGGCGGACAGCGCCCCTCGAGCGCCGTCTGCGATGTGCGATAGATGTCCACCGCGTCGTCGGCGACCAAGCCGTGACCTCGCGAGATCAATTCCAGCCCCAGTTCACTCTTGCCCAGGCCCGACTCGCCGGTGAGCAACACGCCCAGGCCCAGGATATCCATGAACACCCCGTGGCGCGTCGTGCGCTCGGCGAAACGTTGCCCGAGATAGGCCCGCAGCACGTCGATGACATGGCCCGCCGATTCCGCAGTGACGAACAGGGGAATCTCCGCGCGATCGCACATCGCGACCAGTCGGTCAGGCGGGATCTGCCCGTCGGCCACGATCAGCAACGGCGGCTCCAGCGTAACGATGCGGGCGATGCGGCTGTCGGTGACCTCCGGCGCCGCCTGGCTCAGGTAGGCCACCTCACGGCGGCCGACGATCTGCACGCGGTACGGGTGGATGTAGTTCAGGTAGCCGATCAGGTCGGCCGATGACCTTGCATCGCGGATCGCAGCCTCGTCGAAGCGCCGCTCCGGGTGGGCATGCCCGGCGACCCATTCCCAGCGCAGCGCTTCGCGGTGGGCTTCGAACAGCGCCTCGGCGCTGATGGAGGTGGGCTTCATGCGCGGCGCAGAAGCCGGTCGCTCACGCCACGGACTTCAGCGGTTCCCAGTCGGCGATGAGCTTGTGCAGCGCCGCGGCGTCGGGCGCAGCTTTCAGCCGCTCGCGCAACTGCCGATCGGACAGCATTTCCGCAATCTCGGACAGGATTTCGAGATGTCGCTGCGTCGCCGCCTCAGGCACGAGCAGGAAGATCAGCAACGCAACGGGCTCCTCGTCCGGTGCGTCGAACGCAATTGGCTGCTGGACGCGCAGGACGGCAGCCAACGGGTTCTTCAAGCCCTTGATCCGTCCATGCGGGATTGCGACGCCGTGGCCCAGCCCCGTGGAGCCGAGGCGCTCGCGAGCGAACAGGTTATCCGTCACCGTCGCACGCGCGATGGCGTGCTGATTCTCGAACAGGACGCCCGCGTGTTCGAACGTGCGCTTCTTGCTCGTGGCATCCACGTCGAGCAGCACGTTGGTCGAGGGCAGAATGGCAGCGAGACGATTCATGCGGTGCAGGGCCTTTCCGGAACCTTCAACGCACAAACGACTGCGCGGCGGACGTCCGGACATGTGACGAACGAATGAATTATGGGAGCCCGCCCGCCACCGTCATAGAGGAGGCACCCGCCTACGGGGCAGGTGTTGCTCTTTTGCTGCGGCGCGGCAACTCGGCCCCGCTGCACCAACGAAAAGCGGCCCGCAGGCCGCTTTGAAGTGTTCGCTGACTTTCGTTTATGTGCTTGCCTCGAAACGCTTCGCGGTCGCATGGTGATGGTCTTGCACCCGGTCTTTGTGGCGACAGACCAGACGATCCAACTTGTCAACGAGCTGATCGATCGCCGCGTACAGATCCTCGCTGGCGTGCTCGACATAGATGTCGCGCCCCTTCACATGCAGGTTCACCTCGGCACGTTGCCTTCGCTCCTTTTCCTTCTGCTTCTCGACCGTCAGCAGAACATTGATGTCGACCACCTGATCAAAATGCCGGGTCACGCGGTCCAGCTTGTTGATGACGTACTCTCGCAAGGCGGGCGTGACTTCGAGGTGGTGTCCGCTGATCGTCAGATTCATCAGGTCCTCCTTACGACAAGGGGTGCAAAGGGCATGGCAGCCGACGGCTGCGAGAAGAACACGGGGGGGAAGAAGCAGGGAGAGAATTCAAAGGTAGCAGGATGCGATCCAGTGTGCCCACGGTCGACCTTGATGGCAAGCCGACCCCGGCCGCGACGAGACCATCTTGGCACTGTTTCTCGCGGAAGGCGGTGACATAATCGTCCGTCTTTATCCGGAGACGGTTTTGGAATCGAGTCACCCTCGATGACCGTCCACTCCAGTCGCGCGGCGCGTCATTGACGGCCGTCGCCGCCAGGGGTGAGACGGTGCATCGACCCGTACACCCACCCCTGGCCCTTCGGGGTCCGCTCCAGCGCTGGAGCTTCGTCCCATGCTCAACGTGTTCACGCTGGTCAACGGCCGGCTCGTCCAGGAAGAAATCGACGGCGCCGAAGCGTTGGCGCATGTGCGTCCGGTGTGGGTAGACCTCGAGGCCCCGAGCGTCGAGGAAAAAGCCTGGCTGCGCGGGCGTTTCGGCATCACGCTGCCCGATGACATCGTCGGCGACGACCTCGAGGAGTCGGCGCGCTTTTATGAAGAGGACAACGGCGAACTGCACATCCGGTCGGACTTCCTGATCGATGACGACGAAATGCCCCGCAACGTGCGCGTGGCCTTCATCCTGTACCAACAGGTCTTGTTCTCAGTCCATGCCGAGGACCTGCCGGTGTTCCGGTTGCTGCGCCTGCGGGCGCGACGCATCCCCGCATTGATCGAGGACGCGAAGGACGTGCTGCTCAAGCTGTACGACGCCGACGCCGAGTACAGCGCCGATGCGCTCGAGGGCATCTACGACAAGCTCGAGGCAGTCAGCATGGGCACGTTGAAGCAGGAAGTCGACGACAAGGCCGCCGGCGCGGCACTCGCCGCGATCGCGCGCGAAGAGGACCTGAACGGTCGCATCCGCCGCAACGTGATGGACACGCGCCGGGCGGTGAGCTTCATGATGCGCAGCCGCCTGCTCAATGCCGAACAGTTCGAGGAAGCGCGCCAGATCCTGCGTGATATCGACTCGCTCGACTCGCACACAGCGTTCCTGTTCGACAAAATCAACTTCCTGCTGGATGCGACCGTCGGTTTCGTCAATATCAACCAGAACAAGATCATCAAGATCTTCTCGGTGGCCAGCGTGGCGCTGCTGCCACCGACGCTGATTGCCAGCATCTACGGCATGAACTTCAAAGCGATGCCCGAG
>JAOUIM010000558.1 GCA_029884035.1 Aquincola sp.
CCAACCATGCGGTAGCCGGCAAGGCGATGGTCGGCGCGATCCTGATCGCGGCGATCCTGTACATGCCCGATGGCATGCTGCCGCGGCTGCACCGCGTGCTCGCGCGCAGGCGCGGTGGCGTGACGGTCGCCATGCCGACGGTTGGCGCTCCCCATGCGGCCGCAGGCGCGCAACAGCGGCCGGCCGAATCACCGCGGCAGCCATCGAGCGAGGTGCTGCTTCGCGCACGGGGCGTGGCCAAGTCGTTTCGTGGCGTCATGGCGCTGGCCGGCGTGGATGTCGAGGTCCGTCGCGGCGAGATCCTCGGCCTGCTCGGCCCCAACGGCTCGGGCAAGTCGACGTTCATCAACGTCGTCAGCGGCCACTACGTGCCCAGCGGCGGCAGCATCGTGTTCGAAGGCGCCGAGCTCGCGGGACGCGCGGCACACCGCATCGCACGCGCCGGAATCTCGCGCACGTACCAGATTCCGAGGCCGTTCGCGAACCAGACCGTGCTCGACAACGTCGCATTGGCGGCCCTGTTCGGCGGCGGCCTGGGTTCGCCGGCCGACGCGCGGCGCGAGGCGATGACCTGGCTCGCGTTCGCCGGCCTCACCGACAAGGCGCATTCGCGGCCGGACGAGTTGAACCTGCACCAGCGCAAGTTCCTCGAACTCGCGCGTGCGCTCGCGTCGCGCCCGCGGCTGGTGCTGCTCGACGAGGTGCTGTGCGGCCTCACACCGGGCGAGATCGACGATGCGGTGGCGCTGGTGCGGCGCATTCGCGACCAGGGGGCGACCGTGGTCTTCGTCGAGCACGTGATGCGCGCAGTGATGGCGCTGACCGACCGAGTGGTCGTGTTCGACCACGGTGAACTGCTCGCCGAGGGTACGCCCGCCGAGGTGATGAAGCGTCCCGAGGTGATGTTCGCCTACCTCGGCCAGGCGCAGGTGCTGGAGCGCGCCGATGCTTGATGTGCGCGACCTGAAGGTGGCTTACGGCCAGGCGCCGGCGCTGTGGGGCGTGACCCTGTCGTTGCAGCCGAAGGAGCTGCTGTGTGTCGTCGGTCCCAATGGGGCCGGCAAGACGACGCTGATCAACACCCTGGCCGGCGTGCTTCGCGCGCGTGCCGGGCGCATCGAGTTCGAGGGCAGGGACATCACAGCGCTGCCAGCGCACCGCTTCTGTGAGGCGGGCATCGCGCTGGTGCCCGAGGGACGACGCCTGTTCGGCTCGATGAGCGTGCTCGAGAACCTGGAGATCGGCAGCCTGATGCCAGCGGCCAAAGCAAGGCGCGCGCTGTCGCTCGAGTTGGTGCTGGCGTTGTTTCCGGCGCTCAAGGCCAAGCTCGCGCAGGCCGCGGGCGAGCTCTCTGGAGGCCAGCAACAAATGGTGGCGATCGGCCGCGCTCTGATGTCGCGCCCGCGCCTGCTGCTTCTCGACGAGCCGTCGCTGGGCCTGTCGCCGCTGATCGTCACCGAGATGTTCGGCGCGATCGGCCGCGTCAACGCCGAAGGCACCGCGGTCCTGCTGGTGGAGCAGAACGTGTCGATGGCACTGCGTGTGGCCGACCGCGCCTATGTGCTCGAGGAAGGCCGGGTGGTCGCCGAAGGGTCGGCCGATGAATTGATGCGGCGCGACGAGATCCGTCGCGCCTACCTGGGCGTGTGACGGTGGGCGGATCGTGATCTACGTCCTGCGCCTGCTCGACAAGCCCGATGCCGCTGCACTGCGCCTGCGCGTGCGCCCCGAGCACAAGGCCTACCTCGCGAAGGTGGCCGAGCGCATCGCGTTCGCCGGACCATTGATGCACGACGACGGCGTGACGATGATCGGCAGCCTGCTGGCAATCGACTTCGGCAATCGCGACGCCGTGCATGCCTGGCTGGCCGACGAGCCCTTCACACGGGCCGGCCTGTACGGCAGCGTCGAGATCCACGCCTTCGTGAACCTGTGGCCGCAGAAGACCGGCTTCGCACCGGCCGAGTGATCATGTTCAAGCACGTCGTCATGTGGAAGCTGGGTGGCGGCGATGCGGCCGCGCGCTCGCACAGCGCCGCGCGCCTGAAGGC
>JAOUIM010000559.1 GCA_029884035.1 Aquincola sp.
GCACCACGTGCAAGAGAAAGCGTCGGAGGAATTCGTCGACCGCGAGGGTCATGACCTTTACGCGGTCGTGGTCGGCGTAGTCCCTCCAGCGAAACCGGACGCGGCCCTCGGCGTGATCGACGAGCCGGTCATTCGACAGCGCGACGCGGTGGGTGTAGCGACCGAGATAGGCGAGCACCTGCGCCGGGCCGGCGAACGGTGGCTTCGCATACACGATCCAGTCGGCCGCCCGCAGCGCACCGAGGAAGGCGGTGAAGGTGCGGCGG
This sequence comes from Aquincola sp., assembly GCA_029884035.1. Classification (GTDB taxonomy): domain Bacteria; phylum Pseudomonadota; class Gammaproteobacteria; order Burkholderiales; family Burkholderiaceae_C; genus CADEEN01. Next base: position 267 of record JAOUIM010000559.1, read on the forward strand.
TCGGCCAGGGGGGCCGTGCCATGAGCGAAGGTCAGCTGGCCCGCGGTGTGCGCGTGTCGCAGGCCGGCCAGGTACTTCGCGCGAAAGACCGTCGCGAGCGCGCGGACGGGGAAGAGGAACGACGATCGGCCGTGGATCCACTGCGCGCCATCCGCCGCCAACGCGCCGCCGGTCACAAGGCAATGGAGATGCAGGTGTTGGGTGAGCGCTTGGCCCCACGTGTGGAGGATCGCCGTGATGCCGATCGTGCCGCCGAGGTGCTGTGGATCGCGGCCGAAGCTGAGGAGCGTGTCGGCCGCCGCACGGAAGAGCAGCGTGTAGATCACGCGGGGATTGCCCTGGGCGAGCGCGTTGAGGTCGTGGGGCAGCGTGAAGACGACGTGGAAGTACGGAATCGGCAGCAGGTCGGCCGTGCGAGCCGCCAGCCACCGTGCCGTGGTGAGGGTCTGGCACTTCGGACAGTGGCGATTGCGACAGGAGTTGTACGAGACCCGCACGGCGCCGCAGCGGTCACACGTCTCCTGATGCCCGCCCAAGACGGCGGTGCGACACGCCGTGATCGCGCGCAGGGCCCGCTGCTGCACCGGCACGAGGCGATGCTGACGCGCATACGCCCCGCCGTGCGCCCGGACGATGTCGGCCAGCTCGAGGCGAGGCCGTGCGATCTCGGGTGCCGTGCCCGCAGGGGCCACGGCGCACACGGCCTACGCCGACGGGGGGATCGACGGGAGCCCGGTGAGCAGATCGAGGCGCGTGGCCTGCGTGGTCAGCGACGCGTGCGTCAGATGCCAGTAGCGCGTGGTCGTGGCGATCGACCGATGGCCGAGCAGACGCTGGATCGTGTGCAGGTCGACGCCGGCTTCGAGCAGGTGCGTGGCAAACGCGTGCCGCAGCGCGTGAATGCCGCCCGGCTTGGTGATCCCCGCGCGCTGCTTCGCCAGGGAATACGCTCGCTGCAACCCCGACGGGTCCAGCGGCTGTGACCGACGAGGGGAGGGGAAGAGCCAGGTGGTGGGCCGCGCGACTTTCCAGTACGCGCGCAGGGCGTCCAGTAGCGGCGGCGACAAGATCGTATAGCGGTCACGCCCGCCTTTGCCCTGGTCGACCCGAATCGTCAGGCGCGTCGAGTCGATGTCCCCGACCCGCAGATGGAGCACTTCGCTCAACCGCAGGCCCGCCGCGTACGTCGTCAGCAGCATCGTGCGGTGCGTCAGGTGCGGCGCATGGGCGATCAGCCGCTGGACCTCCTCGCGGCTGAGCAGGGCCGGCAGCTTCCCCGGTTGCCGCGGTGACGGAATGGTGAACGTCGTCCGGTCACGCTGCAACGTCTCGTGGTAGAAGAACCGCAGCCCACACACGACGATGTTGCACGTACTCCACGACCGCTGCCGATCGCGAATCAGATACAACACATACGCCTGAATCTCCGCATCGGTGATCAGATCCGGGGACCGGCGGTAATACCTGGCGAGGCCTTTCACCACGTCCAGATACGTCTCGCGCGTCCGCGCCGCAAACCCGCGCACGATCATCGCCTCGTCCATCCGTCGACGGAGCTCCGTCATCACACACCTCCTCCGACACCAGGCGCGCCCGTGCGCCCAGCCGTGTCGATCAGAGGAGTGTGTGTCTGGAGAACTCAGAAAGGACGCTGCGACGCAGGCACGACGCCTACCGCGCAGCGGTTTCGTTCAACAATCATTGGACAGGACTGCCTAGTTCCCAGCAACCCGTCGGCGCACAGCGCCATTTTGAAGCTCAGCAGAAGCGGTCTGGT
>JAOUIM010000560.1 GCA_029884035.1 Aquincola sp.
GACGTCGACGCCCGGAACTCCCGCCTGCGCGAACGTCGGCAGATCCGGCAATGCCGCCAGCGGACGTTCTCCGGTGACGGCCAGACCCTTGATCTTTCCAGAGCTGAGCATGGGCATGACCAGTTGTGTATTGCCGATGATGTAAGACACTTCCCCCGCCAGCAGCGCGGTCATCGCCTGGCCACCACCGCGATACGGGATATGCTGGACGTCGATGCCTGCGGCTGATTTGAACAGCTCACCTGCCACATGGAGCGCTGTACCGTTTCCGGTCGACGCGTAGTTGATCGTATTCGGGCGTGCCTTGGCTGAAGCAACGAGTTCTCGAAGAGTCGACACCTTCAGTTGCGGTGCCACTGCAAGCACGAGCGGGCCTCGCGTCAGTTGGCTGATGGGCACGAAGTCGGCAATCGGGTCGTAGGTCAGCTTGGGATAGATCCCCGCCGCGATCGCATGCGTGGCGACCGACCCGAGCAGGATGGTGTGCCCGTCAGGCATTGCGCGCGCCACGCCCGCGGTACCGACGGTGCCGCCGGCACCAGCCACGTTTTCCACAACGACCGGCTGGCCGAGGGACTTGCGCATTTCCTCTGCCATCGGACGAGCAACCGCGTCGAGCGCACCCCCGGCAGGAAAAGGAACGACCAGCGTGATCGGCCGAGATGGAAACGTCTGCGCCAAGGCGACAGGAGCAGATGTCGCGACTGCGCAGACAGCAGCCAGTACTGCCAGGGGGGCACGAATGTTCATGGTGTGGACTCCTTCCAAGTTGCGGGCCAGCCTGAGGTGGTGTGTGGGGTCGTCAGACTCGGGCTCAGTGAGTTCGCTCCCCGCGATGTGTCCGTCCGATGATCGATCGATGGGGTGTGAACATGGACTCGAATCACACGATCGTCTGGTCATCGCGCCGTGAACCCGCCGTCGACCATCAGCGTCTGGCCGGTCACATAGCGGCTCGCATCGCTGGCCAAGAAAGCGGTGATGCCATAGAGGTCGGACAGCTCGCCGTTGCGTCCGAGGCAGGTTTGCTGCGCATTGCGCTCGGCGATCGCCCTGTCGGCGAACACCGGGGCCGTGAGTGCGGTCGGGAAGAAGCCGGGGCCGATGGCATTGCAGGTGATGCCCGTGGCGCCCCATTCCTGCGCGATCGCGCGCGTCAGCTGCACGATGCCGCCCTTGCCGGCGCCGTAGGGCGCGCTGTGGGCGAAGGCGCGAAAACTTTGCAACGAGGCGATATTGACGATGCGCCCCCAACCACGCGACGCCATGCCCGGCGCCAGTGCCTGCGTGAGGAAGAACGGCGCCCCCAGGTGCAGCGCGAGTTGCGTCTGCCACGCCTCGGGCGTGACCTCGGCGAAGGGCTGCCGTAGATTGACACCCGCGGCATTGACGAGGATGTCGATGCCGCCGAGGCGCTGCTCGGCGGCCTGCGCCGCGGCACGCGTCGCCTGGACGTCGGCGAGGTCGACGGCGATCACATCGGCCTCGATGCCCTCCGCGCGCAACGCATGGGCCGCGGCGTTCAGCTCGGCCTCGCGTCGCGCCGCGAGCAGCACGCGAGCACCCGCCAGGCCGAGCGCGCGCGCCATGGCCGCACCGATGCCCGAATTGCCGCCGGTCACGAGCGCACGCCGGCCCGCAAGGTCGAACAGCGAGGCGAGTTCGGGCTTCACGCTACACCGTCACTGGCTCGCCGCGCTCGAAGCGCTGGCCAGGAAAGTACTTGGCCAGCCGGTCGTCGGCAGTGCGCGCATGCGCCTCCATGCCTTCCAGGCGCGAGATGCGCGCCGTGACCTCGCCGATGTCACGTGCCGCGTCGCGCGTCATGCGCTGCCATGTCAGCGTCTTCATGAACTTGTGCACCGACAGCCCGCCCGAGTAGCGCGCCGCGCCCTTGGTCGGCAGCACGTGGTTGGGGCCACTGGCCTTGTCGCCGTAGGCCACGGTGGTCTCCTCGCCCAGGAAGAGCGAGCCGTAGCAGGTGAGGTTGGCGAGCCACCAGTCGAGTTCGCGCGCATGCACCTCGAGGTGCTCGCTTGCGT
>JAOUIM010000561.1 GCA_029884035.1 Aquincola sp.
CGGCGCCTTGACCGCACAGCACTTGAAGGTGCCGCGGATGGTGTTGATCACCAGCGTGGCCAGTGCCTCGCTGTCGATCTCCTCGGCCACCACCAGGAGCGGACGCCCGGCCTTCACCACCTCCTCAAGCAAGGGCAGCAGATCCTTCAGGCTCGACAGCTTCTTGTCGTACAGGAGGATCGCCGCGTCTTCGAGCTCCACGCTCTGGCGTTCGGCATTGTTGATGAAGTACGGCGACAGGAAGCCGCGATCGAACTGGAGTCCCTCGACCACCTCCAGCTCGCTCGCCAGCCCCGAACCGTCTTCGATCGAAATCGCGCCCTCGCGGCCCACCTTGTCGATCGCACGCGCCAGCAATTCGCCGATCGAGCGGTCGTTGTTGGCCGAGATGGCCGCCACGTGGGCAATCTCCTGCGAATCGGCGCAGGGCCGCGCGACGCGCTTGATCTCCGCCACCACCGCGTCGATCGCCTGCTCCATGCCGCGCTTGACGTCCATCGGGTTCATGCCCCCGGCGAGGTACTTCAGGCCCTCGGTGACCATGGCGTGCGCAAGCACCGTGGCGGTGGTGGTGCCGTCGCCCGCCTGCTCGCTGGTGCGCGCCGCCACCTCGCGCAGCAGTTGCGCGCCCATGTTCTCGAACCGGTCCTCCAGTTCGACCGACTTGGCCACCAGCACGCCGGAATTGACGATCTGCGGCGCACCGAAGTCGCGCTCGAGGATCACGGTGCGGCCGCGCGGACCGAGCGTGACCTTGACGGCTTGCGCGAGCGCGTTGACGCCGCGCTGGATGCGCTCACGTGCAGCGTCGTGGAAGAGGAGTTGCTTGGCTGTCATGGATGTCCTGACTCGATGCTGTCCATGATTCGGATGCTGCGGCTGCCGCCACGGTGCCGATTGAGTCAGCGCAACCCGACCGTACTGGCCGCGCCGCGAGGTCATGACGCGGTGCGCTTTCGATTCGCGCGTCGTGCGTCACGCCCGTCAGAGGAAAGCCTTCAGGCGCTTGCGGTCGACCTCGCGCATCGTCCGGGCCGCCAGGTCGATGAGCGTGCGCGCGGCCTTCGGGGTGGCGACGTCGATGCCCAGCCCCGCATCGGCCGGCCAGCGCGCGTCCAGGCGCAGGTAGCGCGCTCCCAGGCGGTCCTCGGCCATCGCCTGCTCATGCTGCTGCTGAACCGCGATCAGGGTCAGGATCAGGCGCCCGTCGGACAACCAACCGACCGCGCCCGCATCGGCGTCGACCCCTTCCGCGGGCTGGTAGCCCAGTGTGGCGGTGCCGATCGACAGCATGCGCACACGGGCGAGGTCCACGTCCATGAAATGCTCGGCTTCGTGCAGCGCGACCTGGTCGGGTGCGACCGCGAACAGCCCGCCGTCGGCGTACAGGGCGTCCCCGATCCGCACCGACGGAAAGTAGGCCGGCGCGGCGCAGGCCGCGAGCACCGCATCGCAAACACGGACCTTCTCGTCGCCGCGCGAGGCGCGGGCGTGCGGTGTCTTGAATACCTTGGTCAGGCTGTGCGTCACGTTGACCGCCGGCAGCAAAAAGGGATGCAGCGCCTCGGCGAACGTGGCGTCGCCGAACTGCGCCCGCAGTGCGTCGCGCAGCGTGCCACTGCCGTACTTAGGACCCAGCACCGAGCGGCTCAGGTCGAGCAGGCGGCCGAACGTGCCGCCGGGCATCGGACGCGGCGAGAACACGTCGGTGCCCTGGTCGCGGAAGAAGTCCACGAGCCGCGCCACCGGAATCTCGAAGGCGACCACCGCAGCGATGATGCCGCCCACCGAGGTGCCGGCGATCAGATCGAAACGGCGCCCGATCGGCTCGCCGACCTCCGCCTCGAGCGCTGCCAGCACCGCAGCCGAGTACAGCCCGAGATAGCCGCCGCCCGACAACGCGAGGATGCGAAATTCCGTGTCGTCGCTCACGTCACGCGGAAGTTCTTGAACTGCCAGGGGTCGACGTGGTCGAGGTCCTCCTCGAACAGCATCGCGCGGCCCTGCAGCGGCGTCCAGTCGGTGAACACGCCGACCA
>JAOUIM010000151.1 GCA_029884035.1 Aquincola sp.
CGGTCAGGCCCACGACCAGCGGCGAGATGCCGAATGAGAGCGCCAGCTTCGAGGCGCCGCGCACCAGCAGGTTGGCGCCCACCACCAGCAGGGCCAGGCCGCCCAGGAAGAGCAGGATGTTCATCGTGAGGCCGCCGGCCCTTGGGATCAGTCGCAGCGGTAGCAATGTAGCGGCGAGGCCATGCCCCCGCCACCGCGGGGATTCACCCGGCGATTGCGTTCCCGCCGAGCCTGCGCGCGGCCGCCTCCGAATGCGACATCAGCTTGTCGGTGTAGGCGATGGCCATGGCCGAGAACAGGAAGGTGATATGGATCAGCGTCTGCCAGATCAGCACCTTCTCCTCGTACTGCGCCGCGTTGATGAAGGTCTTGAGCAGATGGATCGAGCTGATGCCGATGATCGCGGTGGCCAACTTGACCTTGAGCACCGACGCATTCACGTGCGACAGCCACTCGGGCTGGTCAGGATGGCCTTCGAGGTTCATGCGCGAGACGAAGGTCTCGTAGCCGCCGACGATCACCATGATCAGCAGGTTGCTGATCATCACGACGTCGATCAGTGCCAGCACCACCAGCATGATCACCGTTTCGTTGAGCGATGCGATCTCGATGTCGCTCTTGTAGCCGATGCTCTTGATGAGCGCCGCGAGCGCGGTCGGGCTGCCGAACGCGGCCTCGATCAGGTGCCAGAGTTCGAGCAGGAAGTGCCACACGTACACGCCCTGCGCGGCGATCAGGCCCAGGTACAGCGGCAGCTGCAGCCAGCGGCTCGTGAAGATCAGGCGTGGCAGGGGGCCCATCGACAGGGCGCCGCCGCCGCGATTCTCGTTTTTCATGGGGTTAAGGGGAAATCCGGGTGCGGCGGATTGTAGAGAGGCGATCCATGGCTGCTGGCTTTGATGCAGAGTAAGGCGTCGGTAAGAGCTTCGCCCTAAGTTCCCGCCCATCGGACCCACATGCAGGAGACACGCCCATGAGCACCCACGTACACGCCGAACGCCACGCCTACCCGCCCCCGGCCGAAATGACGCGCTCGGCGCATGTGGCCGGTCCTGCTGCCTATGAAAAGCTGGTGGCCGAGGCCGCGCGCGACTACGACGGCTACTGGTCGCGCCTGGCGCGCGAGTTCGTCAGCTGGAAGAAGCCGTTTACCAAGGGGCTCAACGCCAGCGAGGCGCCGTTCTTCAAGTGGTTCGAGGACGGCACGCTCAACGTGTCCTACAACTGCCTGGACCGAAACGTCGACAAGGGGCTGGGTGGCAGGACGGCGATCATTTTCGAGGCTGACGACGGCACCGTCACCCGGGTCAGCTACAAGGATCTGCTGGCGACCGTGTGCCAGTTCGCCAATGCGCTCAAGGCGCGCGGCGTCAAGAAGGGCGATCGTGTCGTCATCTACATGCCGATGAGCGTGCAGGGCGTGGCCGCGATGCAGGCCTGCGCGCGCATCGGTGCCACGCACTCGGTGGTGTTCGGCGGCTTTTCGGCGCAGTCGCTGCGCGATCGCATCAACGACGCCGGCGCGGTGATGGTCATCACGGCCGACGAGCAGGCGCGCGGCGGCAAGGCGCTGCCGCTGAAGTCGATCGTCGACGAGGCGTTGGCGATGGGCGGCTGCGAGACGATCAGGGACGTGATTGTCTACAAGCGCACCGGCGGCGCAATCGCGTGGAATGCGGCGCGCGATCGTTGGCTGCACGAGGAACTGGCCGGCAAGGCCACGACCTGCGAGCCCGAATGGGTCGAGGCCGAGCATCCGCTGTTCCTGCTCTACACCTCGGGCTCGACCGGCAAGCCCAAGGGCGTGCAGCACAGCACTGGCGGCTACCTGCTGTTCGCGGCGTTGACCACCAAGTGGACCTTCGACCTGAAGGACAACGACATCTTCTGGTGCACCGCCGACATCGGCTGGGTCACCGGCCACACCTACATCGCGTATGGTCCGCTCGCGCTGGGGGGCACCGAGGTCGTGTTCGAGGGCGTGCCGACCTATCCGGCGGCCGACCGCTTCTGGAAGACGATCGAGAAGCACAAGGTCACCATCTTCTACACCGCACCCACGGCGATCCGCTCGCTGATCAAGGCCGCCGAGACGAACGACGTGGTGCACCCCAAGCACAGCAATCTCAGCAGCCTGCGCATCCTCGGCACCGTGGGCGAGCCGATCAACCCGGCCGCCTGGGAGTGGTACCACAAGCACGTGGGCGGGAGCCGCTGTCCGATCGTCGACACCTTCTGGCAGACCGAGACCGGCGGCCACATGATCACGCCGCTGCCGGGTGTCACGACGCTCGTGCCGGGCTCGTGCACGCAGCCGTTCCCAGGCATCGACGCGGCGATCGTCGACGAAATGGGCAACGACGTACCCAACGGTCAGGGTGGCATCCTGGTCATCAAGAAGCCCTGGCCGTCGATGATCCGCACGATCTGGGGCGATCCCGAGCGCTTCAAGAAGAGCTACTACCCGCCCGAGCTCAAGGGCTACTACCTGGCCGGCGACGGTGCGATCCGCGATGCCACCACCGGCAACTTCACGATCACCGGTCGCATCGACGACGTGCTCAATGTCAGCGGACACCGGATGGGCACGATGGAGGTGGAGTCGGCGCTGGTTGCCCACACCGACCTGGTGGCCGAGGCCGCGGTGGTGGGCCGCCCGGACGAGACCACCGGCGAGGCGATCTGCGCCTTCGTCGTGCTCAAGCGCCCGCGCCCGACCGGCGAGGAGGCCAAGAAGATCGCCAACGAGCTTCGCAACTGGGTGGCCAAGGAGATCGGCCCGATCGCCAAGCCCAAGGACATTCGCTTCGGCGACAACCTGCCGAAGACGCGCAGCGGCAAGATCATGCGCCGTCTGCTGCGCTCGATCGCCAAGGGCGAGAAGATCACACAAGACACGTCGACGCTGGAAAACCCAGCCATCCTCGAGCAGCTCGCACAGAGCCTGTAGGCGGCGTAGCATCGAAGGCACCGACTCCCTAGGAGGTGCCATGAAGCAGCTATTCGCATCGCTCGCGCTGGCCGCGTGTGCGGCCAGCGCACTGGCGTCCGGCAAGGTGCAGGTGCAGTTCGTGCAGCCGGAGAAGTTCGCCGATATCCGTGACCAGGCGTTCAGCCGGGAGCGCCATCTCGAGCAGCTCCGGCAACTGCTCGAACGCGCCGCGGCGCCCTATGTGGCCGATGACCAGACGCTCAAGATCGACGTGATCGACGTCGATCTGGCCGGCGAGCCCAAGCCCGATGCGCGCATCCACGACCTGCGCGTGCTGCGCGGCAAGGCCGATTGGCCGCGCATCGACCTGCGCTATACGCTCGAGTCGCCGGGCCGCCCGGCACTCAGCGGACAGGCCAGTATCAAGGACATGGCCTATCTCCAGCGCGGGGTGGGCGGCTTGCCGGCGGACGAGCCGCTGCGCTACGAGCGCCGCATGATCGACGAGTGGTTCAAGGCCGAATTCGGGAAGTAGCCGATACCGCGTGGCGCTGCGCGCGCGTCGGTCGACGGGAATGCCGACCGTTCGGGACCCGCCCGGCGCTGGCGGATCGCCTCAGCTGATCACATAGGCGGCCGAGCCGGTCGCGATCAGCGTGCCGGCGTCGTTGGCCAGGCGCATCTGCGTCGAGCCGATGCGCCCGCCCAGGCGCGTGACCTCCGCGCTCGCCTCGAACCACTCGCCCGTTCCCGGGCGCAGGTAGTCGATCCGCAGGTCGATCGTGCCCATCTTGCCGAAGCGATGCAGCACCTGTGCGGTGTTCTCTTCGGCATGCTTGTCGCCAATGGCCACCATCAGCGCAAAGCCACCCATCGCGTCGAGCGTGGCCGAGATCACGCCGCCGTGCAGACGCCCGTGCAGGAAGTGGCCGATCAGTTCCGGCCGCATCGCGAAGCGGAAACGCGGGTCGGGGTGACAAGCGGAGACGACCTTCAGGCCGAGGGTCTGGTTGAACGTGATGCGCTGTTCGAACAGGTCGGCCAGCGCCGTGTCCAGGCGAGCCTGCTCAGCGGCGCTGCGTCGGGCAGGTGTCGTCGTTGGATGCGTCGTCATCGTGGCATCGTAGCGGGTCGGCGCCGTCGGCGGTGGCGCAAAGTCCATTGATGGACTAAACTGGAACAATGAGTCCAGGTTCGTACTATCGATGAGCGCCCTGCCGCAACCTGCGCGCAGCAAGCCGTCGGCCGCGTCGATGGCCGCGGCGGGCTTGCGCGCATTCGGGCGCATCGCCGCGCACTGGGGCCTGTCGACCGAGGAGCAGCGCCGACTGCTCGGCGAGCCGCCACGGTCGACCTACTTTGCGTGGCGCAAGGCGCCCGACAAGGCTGCCCTGCCGCGCGACACGCTCGAGCGCCTGTCGCTGCTGCTGGGCATTTACAAGTCGCTGCAGATCCTGCTGCCCGACCCCGCGGCAGCCGACGCGTGGGTCAGGAAACCCAACGCCGCTTTCGGCGGCAGCACGGCGCTGGCGCAGATGCTGGCGGGCAACGTGGGCGACCTGGTGCGCGTGCGCCGATGGCTGGACGCGGCGCGCGGCGGCGGCTGGTCTTGACTGCGCTCGACTGGCCGCGCGTGGCGGCTGCGCTTGCGGTGCGGCGCGTGCAGTGGCCTACCGCCTGCCGCATCGTGCCCACCCGCCACCCGAGCGTGTACCTCTATGACCGCGTCGCCGACGCGGCCGACTTCGAGGCGCTGTACGCGCTCGAGGCGATGACCAACGACCGCGTGCGCGACGAAACCGGGGCAGTGCAGCTCGTCGCGCCCGAGGACCGTCTGTACGGCCCCGGCAGCGGCCCGATCATGGCCGCGTTCACCCACGTGAACCCGGCTGGCAGCCGCTTCTCCGACGGGGCCTACGGCATGTTCTACGCCGCGCGCGACCGCGCCACGGCGGTGGCCGAGACGGCGCATCATCACGCGCGATTCCTCGCCGCCACCCGAGAAGGCCCGATGCACCTGCCGATGCGTCTGTACCACGTGGCGGTCGACACCCGCGCGCACGACCTGCGCGCGGACGGCGCGGTGCCCGAGGCGGTATACGCACCCGATGACTACGGTGCATCGCGTGCGCTGGGCCGCGTGCTGAAGGCGCATGGTGCCGCCGCGGTGGTCTACCGCAGCGTTCGCCGCCGCGGCGGGCAGTGCGTCGGCCTGTTCAGGCCGCGCGGCGCGAAGTCCTGCGTGCACGCGGCGGTGCTGTTGTACGCGTGGGACGGGACAGGCTTTTCGGACATCTACGAGAAACTCGACGCATGAGCACCTCGCTCCGATTCGATCGCCTCGACGCGCTGCGCGGCGCTGCGATCGTCTGGATGGCCGTATTCCACTTCTGCTTCGACCTCAATTACTACCGGATGCTCGTGCCGGTACAAGACTTCTACCGCGACCCGTTCTGGACCCTGCAGCGCGCGTTGATCGTCACGCTGTTCGTGTTCGTCGCCGGCGTGTCGCAGGCCGTCGCGCTCGAGGCGGGGCAGGGCTGGCCGCGCTTCTGGCGGCGCTGGGCGCAGATCGCCGGCTGCGCGGTGCTGGTGTCGATCGGCTCGTCGCGGATGTTTCCGCTCAGCTGGATCAGCTTCGGCATCCTGCACGGCTTGGCGGTGATGCTGATCCTGGCGCGGCTGCTCGCGCCCCTGCGCGGCGGGCTGTGGCTGCTCGGTGCGGTCTTCGTCGCGCTGCCGCACTTCGTGCAGCACCCGTTCTTCGACACCCGCTGGTCCAACTGGGTGGGTCTGGTCACGCGCAAGCCGATCACCGAAGACTACGCCCCGGTGCTGCCCTGGCTGGGCGTGATGTGCTTCGGGCTGGCGGCCGGGCAATGGCTGCTGACGCACCGGCGCGGCCTGCTCGCCGGCGCGGTACCGGCCTTCGTGCGGCCGCTGCCGGTGCTGGGGCGCTGGTCGCTGAGCTTCTACATGGTCCACCAGCCGGTGCTGATCGGCGGCATCCTCGTCTGGCGCGCACTGCTGCACTGACAATGCGCGCCGGCGTGACATCGTTCACGCGGCACGGCTCAAGTCTCCGTGCGCGGAGCCGATCCCCACGACACGACGCTGCGGTTGTCCGCGACCGTGGCGATCGGGCCCGTGGAGGGCACCCGCATGTCCATTGCCGCCATCAGCCAGTCCCTCGTCAGCGCCGTTCGCCGCGGTGCGGCCTCGGTCGACGTCGAAGCCGCCGGTCCGGTGCGCGCGGCTGAGCGCGTGTCGCGCGAGGGCCCGGGCCGGCGCCACGAACTGGTCGACGCGATGAACCAGGTGCTGGGCCAGGAGACCGGCGCGCAGGACAACACAAGGTCGCAGGCGGTGGTGCGATTCGCGCACGCTCTGGTGCAGGACCTGCGCACGATGGACGGCGACGTCCTGGGGGAGTTAGGGGGGGTAGAGGAGGCGCACCGGCGCGCCGGCCGAGCGATCGGCCGGCGCGACTGGGGCGACCTGTCACAGCGCCTGTCTGCCCTGGCCACCGCAGCGGGCCGCCCGCCATCCGACGCGGCGAGCACGCCCGCATTGCCCGAGATGCCGGCGCAGCCGAATCCGGTGACCACCACCTCGGCAGCGGTGCACATCATGAAGGTGCCGAGCGCGAGGCTGCTCGAGGCCTTTGTCGCAATGCAGCGTGCGCTGGGAGAACTCGACGCGGCAGCACAGCCGCGGCCCGCGCTCGCCGCCTTCGCGGGGAGACTCGCCGCGGCCGTGTCGCCGGATGCCGCCGCGCAATCGGCCGCGGGTGCACTGCTCGACCTGAAGGTCTGAGACCGGCCCAGCGCAACCACTACCATCGCGTCATGCCCGATGCGATGAAGTGTTCCCCGTGACGCGCCATGTGCTGTTCGGCTTCCACGCTGTGACCGTGCGCCTGAAGACCGCGCCGGCGAGCGTGGTCGAAGTGCACCTCGACACCCAGCGGCGCGACGCGCGCATGCGCCAGTTCGCGGAGCGCGCCGCCGCCGCTGGCGCCAAGGTGGTCGACAGCGACGATGCGCGCTTGAACAGGCTCGCCGGCAACGACCGCCACCAGGGCGTGGTGGCGTTCGTGAAACCGCTGCCGGCACGCCATTCGATCGACGACATCCTCGATGAGGCCGAAGGCGTGCCGCTCGTTCTTGCACTGGACGGCGTGACCGACCCGCACAATCTCGGCGCGTGCCTGCGCGTGGCCGACGGCGCTGGCGCCGATGCGGTGATCGCGCCCAAGGACCATGCAGTGGGGATCAACGCGACGGTGGCCAAGGTGGCCAGCGGCGCGGCCGAGACGGTGCCCTACCTGATGGTGACCAACCTCGCCCGCACGCTCAATGAACTCAAGGAACGCGACATCAGGATCGTGGGCGCCAGCGACGACGCGACGCAGACGGTCTACGACCTCGACCTCGCCGGGCCGGTGTGCATGGTGCTCGGCGCCGAGGGCAAGGGTCTGCGTCAACTCACGCGCAGCACCTGCGACACGCTGGCGCGCATCCCGATGGCCGGGGCGGTCGAAAGCCTCAACGTGTCGGTGGCGGCGGGCGTGTGCCTGTTCGAGATCGTGAGGCAGCGGCGGTCGACGTGAGTCCGTGCCAGGGCGCTCGGCCTCAAGCGATCGCCTTGCGCATCACGATCACCGCGCACGACGTCGCGGCGAGCAGGGGCACGACCCCCGCGTCGATGTCCGCCAGATCGCGCGTGGCCACACGAACGTAGCCGAGTCGCCCATACCAGGCCGCAAGGCGGTCGGTGTGCGGATGCGCCGGCTGCGGCTGCAGGACCTCGATCTGCATCGCGTTCGCGCCGCGCGATCGCGCCCAGGCCTCGGCAAACACGACGAGCTGGCGCGCGACACCTCGGCCGGCATGGCGCGGCGCGACCGCGAGCGCGCCGAACCACGTGGTGCGTGCGTCCGCGAGCTGGATGCGCATCGCGCCGACAAGCGCGCCATCGTCGTCGCGCGCGACGAGCTGCTGCCCAGCCACGATCGCCTGAACCGTGTCGCTTC
>JAOUIM010000152.1 GCA_029884035.1 Aquincola sp.
CGTTCGGCATCTTCCTGACCCCGGTGTTCTATTCGCTGCTGCGCAAGGGCACCGAGCGACGGCGGGCGAAGGCGGCCCAGCTGCGCGCCGCCGTCGAGGCTGCGGCTCACCCGTGGGACCCTGGCGCCGAAGGCAAGAGCGGGGAGGCTCCGCGATGAGTCGAATCGCCCTTGTGCTGGCCACGGCCGCGCTGCTGGCTGCCTGCACCACCACGCCTGCCCCAAGCCCGCGAAGCGTCGCTGCGCCCGGCGCATTCACCCACGCGACGGCCACCGCCGACGAACCGGTGGCCGAGTTCTGGCGCCGATTTGGCGATGCCGAGCTCGACGCACTGATGGCGCAGGCCCTCGCCGCCAACCTCGACCTGCGCATCGCGGCTGCCCGTGTGGCCGAGGCGCGTGCCCTCGTGCAAGGCACCGAGGGTCTGGGGCGGCCGAACCTCGATGCCACCGCAAATGCCAACCGCATCCGCGAGCGTGACAGCAATGGCGACCCATCGAGCCGCAACGCGTTCGGCGTCGGGCTCGCGACGAAGTGGGAGATCGACCTGTTCGGCCGCATCGGCAACGAGCAGCGTGCCGCATCGGCTACGCTCGCCGCTTCCGAGGCCCAGCAGCGCGCGGTACAGGTCAGCGTCGCGGCCGAGGTGGCGCGCAACTACTTCGAGCTGCGCGGCCTGCAGGAGCAGTTGCGCGTCGTGCGGCTCGACCTCGGCACCCAGCGCGAGGCGCTCAAGCTGGTGCAGGCACGTCTGGATGCAGGACGTACCACGGCGCTCGACACCGAACGCGCCAAGGCCCTCGTTGAAGGCACCGCAGCGAGCGTGCCTGCCCTCGAGACCGCGCTGGCCCGAACCCGCATGCGGCTGGCCGTACTGACCGGCGCCAGCCCGACCGCGCTCGATGCGCGCTTGGCCGAGCAGAAGCCGCTGCCTGGCCTGCCCGCCACGGCGCTCGACGCGATCGGCACGCCCGAGACCTTGCTCGCGCGCCGGCCCGACGTGGCTGCCGCCGAGGCCCAGTTGCGCGCCGCCGAGGCCCGCTCGGGCAGCGCCCGCGCCGCGTTATATCCGAGCCTGACGCTGTCGGGTACGCTCGGCCTGAACGCGGGTCGCATCGGTGATCTCGGGGACTCGGCATCCTTCGCGTACAACCTGGGGGCCTCGCTGCTGTGGTCGCTGATCGACAACGGGCAGCGCCGATCGCAGGTGACCGCGGCAGACGCACGACGCGATGCAGCGCTCGCGCAGTTCGACCAGGCCGTGCTGGCCGCACTCGAGGAGACCGAGGGCGCGCTCCTGGCTTTCACCCGATCCCAGCAGCGCACCGAGCACCTGTTCGCGGCGGCGCAGGCGGCCGAAGCTGCGGCGACGATCGCGCGCGCGCGCTTCGATGCCGGCACGATCGACTTCCTCACGCTGCTCGATGCCGAACGAGAGTTGCTGCAGGCGCGCGATCGGCTGGCGCAGGCGCAGACCGCAGCAGCGACGAGCCTGGTGGCGGTCTACCGCTCGCTGGCCGGTGGCTGGCGCTGATCCGCCGCGCGCACGAATTTCAGCACGCGGCCTTCGTCCTCGCTCAGCTGGCACTCGTAGACCGCGTCACCGTCGTAGCCGCCGTACGCGTTGCGCGCGTTGATGACGAGGCTGTAGGTGCGCGCCGCGATCGTCGTCTCGTGGATCACGAGCTTGCGCGCGCCGGCATAGCGGATGCGCCCGATGCGCAGGCTGTCGGGGTCATTGAAGGTGCCGGCGGCGCGCGCATGGCGCTCGCACAGCGCCGCACCGGCCGATGGCGCCGGCGCGGCACTCGGCGGGCCCGGCTCCGATGCGACCTTGCTGCCACCGGTGCACGGTGTCTGCTGAAAGACGATGCGAGCGCCGATCGTGCAGCGGTACGCCTGCGCCCAGACCGGCAATACGGCAACGGCGAGAACCGTCGCAACGACAAGTCTCTTCACGCAGAGGTTGGTCATGGCAGTCGCAGCGGGAATATCGTGCCCATGATCCGCACCGGCCACCTCAATGTGCCACCCCCGCGATGCTCTCGGCCAGGCGAGGCCACAGCGCCGCCGGCAGATCGTGGCCCATGCCCTCGATCACCTCGAGCGTCGAACCGGCGATCTTGGCGTGCAGGTCATGCGCGGCGGCCACCGGCACGAGCGGGTCGGCGGCGCCGTGGACGATGTGCGTCGGCGCGATGATGCGAGCCAGCAGCGGCGAGCGGTCGCCGTCGGCGACGACGGCCACGATGTGCCGCACCACGCCCTGGGGGCGGTAGGCGCGCGTGACGAAACTCCTGATGCGATCGCGCATCGCATCGCGGTCGGGGCGAAATGCGGGACTGCCGATGATGTCGAACACATGCTCCATCCGGTCGACCAGCGCCTCGACGTCGTGCGGGTCGATCTTGCCGCGGTCGAGCAGAGCCATGCGCACCCGCGCGCTCGGTTGCGGCAGCCGGCGCGCACCGCTGGTGGTCATGATTAAGGTCAGGCATGCGATGCGTTCGCCGTGCTCGGCCGCCAGGTGCTGCGCCACCATGCCACCCATCGAGGCGCCCACCACCTGCGCTCTCGCCACGCCGAGTGCATCGAGGACGCCGAGCGCATCGCTGGCCATGTCGCCGATCGTGTAGGGCGCATGCACCGGCTGGTGCAGAAAGTAGCGCAGCATGACCGGAACGAAGCTCGGCACACCCAGATGGTCGTAACCTTGCGACAAGCCCGCGTCACGGTTGTCGATGCGGATCACGCGGCGGCCGCGGTCGACCAGCCGTTGCACCAAGGGTTCGGGCCATGCCGTGAGCTGCATGCCCAGGCCCATGATCATCAGAATGGGCGGTCCACCGGGTGAATCGGGCGGCCCCTGATCGTCGACCTCGATCGAGATGCCGTTGGCGCTGATCTGCACTATGCGTTGGCCGCCGCGAACGGACCCATGCCCGTGGTCTTGTAGAACCAGCGTCGCGCGCCCTGCACGTCGAAACGCTTCCAGTGCGCCGGGTCCTGGCGCAGCCGGTCGGCGATCGCGTACAGCGCGAGCGGGTTCATGCCCATGCCGATGTGGCTCGCGTGCACTTCGATGTTCTCCGACAGCGGCGACTCCTCGTTCAGGCTGCACTGCCACGCCACCACACCGTCGGTCCGCGAGTAGATCGAGGTCGTGGGCACCGGCGGCGTGCCGCGGATCTGCTCGATCAGCTCGGGGTCGTGCACGTTCTGGCCGCTGACCATCTCGTAGAAACGCCACGCGTTGGTCGCACGCGGATGCCCAGTGAACGGTGAGCCCAGTGTGATTACGCAGCGCGAGATCGCCGGGAATTCCTTGGCCATCTCGCGCGCGTACAGGCCGCCGAGGCTCCACCCGATGAGGCTGACCTTGTCGTCGTGGCGCTCGGCAATGCGCTGGACATACTCGCGCACGGCCTCAAGCACGCCGCGGCGCGGACCGAAGTTGAAGCCCTGCTTCCACGGGTAGGCGCTGTAGCCCATGTCCTGCAGGAAGCCGCGAAGCGGCGCGGTGGTGATGTCGGTGGCGCCAAGGCCCGGGAACACGATCACCGGATGCCCGTCGCCACGCGGAAGGCGCTTGAGCCAGGGCATGGCCGCGAACATGGCCGCCCATTCCCAGGGCGCGCGCCCCTCGAGCAGCACCAGAAAGGCATTGGGGGCACGCAGGTCGGCCGGGTGGAACAGCGGCGCCGGCGCCTCGTGGTGCCGGTAAGGCGGATGGCCGTGCTTGGGTCGCGACTTCATTGCAAACCATCGTATCGGCTGCAGCGCACCGCGCGCTTGGGCGCTTGCCCTAGGCGCGTCTCGCGCGTGCGACACGTCACGCGAGCGCCCGGCTTCAAGCTTCCCCGGCCTTGCGTGCGGGCTGCCTCACGGCCGTCGCCCGCTTGCGCGATGGGCCCGGCGCCCGCCTGCGCGGCCTTGCGGCCCCTGGCGCGGCGATGGCCACGTCGTCTTCGTCGGCGGGCACGGTGCGCAACACGGTGAATGCGTCCTCCAGTGCCTCGGCAAGACGGCGCACGTCAGGCATCGCCTTCGCATCGGCCATCAGGCCGAAGTCCAGCGACCGGTCGTAGCTCTGCACCGTGATGTTCAGCGCGACCCCGTGCACGACAATCGAGCAGGGGTAGTTCGTCAGCATCTTCGCCCCGGCCAGGTACAGCGGCGCCAGCGGCCCGGGCACGTTGGAGATCGTGACGTTGGCCACCGGCGGGAGCCTGTCGCTCTCGGTGGCGCGGCGATAGATGGCATTGGCCGCCTCCATCAGCCACGGCACGCCGAGCGACGGGAAATCGGTGGGCAGGATGTCCTTGACGCCCGCCAGCGTGCTCTTCATCGAACGCGTCGCGGCACGGACATGGGCCAGGCGCTTGGCCGGATCGGCGATGTTCGTGCCCAGGCTGACCAAGGTCATCGAGGCCTGGTTGTCCGATCGAGTATCGCCCTTGGCGCGCAGCGACACCGGCACCGCGGCCACCAGCGACTGGCGCGTCAGTTCACGGTGCCCGGCCAGGTAGGCGCGCAGCGCCGTGCTGCACAACCAGAGCACGACATCATTGAGCGTGGCCTCGTGTGCCTTGCCCAGCGCCTTGGCCTCGGCCAGCGGCAGGCTCACCGCGGCGAAGGCACGTCCGGCCGTCACCGCATGCGTGAAGCGGTTGCGCGGCGCGGCACCCAGGCCGCCCGGCGCCTTGCGCCCCGTGACGAGTTGGCTTCTCGACACCGCCCTCGTCGCGGCCGAAGAGACGGCCCCGACGGCGCCGGGCAACGCGCGCAGCAGATGCGTGATCTGCTGCACCTCGCTCGTGACCGCTCCCGACACCATCTCGACAAGCGACAGACGGAAGCGCTTTTCTCGCGTCGACGCCTTGAGTTCGAGCGCTCGCGGCTCGGGCGACAGATCGAGGATCGCGTTGGCCAGCGCGACCGCGGCCTGGCCGTCGACGGCGGCGTGATGCAGCTGGGTGTACATCGCCACCCGCTTGTGTCCGTTCGATGCGGGCGCGAGGTCCTCGATGACGTGGAACTTCCACAGCGGCCTAGTGCGGTCGAGCGGCTGCGGATGCAGGCGGCCGACAAGCGCCTCGAGCTCGGCCATCCCCGCCTTGCCGCCTTTCTTCGCGGGCGGGAGCCTGACCTCGACGACGTGGTGCTTCATGTCGGGCACTGCGTCGACCCAGACCGGGTTGGTGATATTCATCGGCATCATCCACAGACGCCGCCGCAGCGCGGGCGTGAGCGGCAGTCGCGCGCTCATGTGGCGGCGCAGCGCGTCGACGAAACGGCCCCTGAACCCCTTGGGCAACTCGAAGACGTGCAACGCACCGACGTGCATCGGCATCTCGGGCGTCTCGAGATGCAGGAAGGTGGCGTCCAGCCCCGACAGTCGCTTCATGCGGCGATGCTAGGGGGCACCCGCGCCCGGCACGCCCGAGGGAACCCTAAACGAGCACGGCGGCCAGTGCGAAGTCCTGCGGGCCGTGCGGCACGTTGGACGCGACAACCTGGACGATCCAGTCGCCAGGCGACGCCGATGTGGCTTCGATCACCTCGACGTTGTTGCTGCCGTCCAGAAGGAGCCCGCCGTGCACACGCCCCGCCACGTTGCCGACGAAGCGCACGCCGCCCGGGCCACTGGCGAACAGGTTCAAGTTGTTGACCAGTCTGAAGCCGGGGTAGTCGGTGTAGGCCATCGCGATGCGCAGCGTCCTTCGACCCCGTGGTACCGGAATCGTCAGGCTCGCCACCGCGCCGGTGTGCAGGCCCGCCGCTTCGTGGACCAGCAGCACTTGCCGCAGCGAACGTTGCAGATCGACACGGCCAAAGCCCTGCTCGTTGTCGACCAACAGGCCCCGACCGGCAGGCAGCCGGCGGCAACCTGCGACCAACAGCGCCTTGATCAGCGCAGCGGTCGGTGCGGCGATGCCATGGCGCATGCGCAGGGCCTGACGCAACAGCGTCGCACACCCCGCCGTGATGGGTGTGGCCATGCTGGTGCCGGTCATGTAGGTATAGCGCTCGGGGTCGGCGGCGTAATGCGGGTCGAGCGCGTTCGCGTCGTTGGCCCGCGACGAGCGTGTCGAAAGGATCAGCGTGCCCGGCGCCACAAGGTCCGGCTTGCAGCGGCCATCGTTGGTCGGTCCACGGGCCGAGAACGGCGCGATCGTGTCGGGGTCGTCGGCCAGCGGATCATCACGAAACGGCGCAACCGGGTAGTCGTCCTTCCAACGGGATCCGTAGGTGTCGTGGGCGAACGCAGGTCGCAGGCTCTCGCACGCGCCAACGGTGATGCAGTTCTTCGCCGTGCCGGGCGGCGTGACGCTCTTTGGATTGATGCGGCCGTCAGGGGGCTTTCCCGCGCCGCCGGTGTCGCTGCCATCGTTGCCTGCGGCGACGAAGATCGCGAAGTCCCGATGGTCCCAGACGAAACGATCGATCTGCCGGCAGCTGGCATCGTAGACGCCTGGCGTACCGCCGGACCAGGAGTTGTTGTGGATGCGCGCTCCCTTGCGGTAGGCGAACTCGAACAGGCTTGCCAGGTCCTCGGGGAGTCCGGCGAGCTGGAACGGATCGTCGTCGAAGGTGGGTTTCCAGTTCACCTTCTGTTCAACGGCCTGGAATACAAGCTGGGCGCGAGGCGCCATGCCCTCGATGCGTACCGCGGCCCCTGCCGATGCGCGCCCGTTGCCGAGGATCGAGCCGGCGACATGCGTGCCATGGCCCGCGTCGACGTCGTCCGCGCCATCGTTGGCGCCTGGATTGCGCACGAAGCCTGCATAGCCGCGTGCGATCGGATAGCTCTTGATCGCCAACACGCGGCCGTCGAAGTCGGGGTGCAACTGGTCGAGCCGACCGGTATCCAGGCCGGTATCGCACACCGCGACGATCTCCCCCTCGCCCGTCAAGCCCAGCCCCGGCGGCGGTGCGGCGGCAACGTGTCGGCCCACGATGTAGCTGGCCACGTTGTTGCAGGTGCGCGGCACGCTGCGTGGCGCAATGCGTGCAACGCCGTGAACTTCAGCCAAGCGAGCCACGAGCAATTTCATTGCACCCTCGTCGGGCACCTTCAGGTCGATCCGCCGTGCACGCTTGTTGCCGGCCAGCACCTCGAAGCCATGACGCTGCGCTTCGGCCGCGACGCGCTCGAGATCGGCGGCGTCGAACACCTCCAGTGTGACAACCTGCCCCATGGCCCTGCCGCGGCTGCGCACGGCAGCAGGCGGCTCGTCACTCTTGAGGACGGTGGCGATGCGGTCCTCGTGGCGCAGGTGCCCTGCCCAGCGCACCCAAGGCAGCGCGCGAATGCGTGCAATGGCCGCGCCGTCGGCGCGCACGATGTAGGCGAAACCGCCGACCGGCGACCGCACTGCGCCGCCGGCCTTGCGAAGCGTCGTCAGCCAGGCTGGTTTGATTGGACCGACGAATTGAACCAGGTAGTGATGGGGCGCATCGTCCACCGGCGGCGGTTCGGGGCGGCTGCGAGCAGCGTCGGACAGCGGGTCGATGTCGATGCCGCCGATGCGCAGCTGGTATTGCTGGCTCATGTCCTCGCAGGGATAGCGGCGCAGCAGCTTGCGCGCCGCCGTGTCGTCGACTGCAACAACCACGAAGGCTTCGTAAGCCTCGATCGCCCGACCCAGGGCCGTGATCTTGGCTTGTTCGGACTTTGGCGCAAAGACCTTGAGCGTTTTCATCGCACCTCCAGTTGGCGAGTTGCGCCACGAAGTAGAAGGCGATCGACGCCGGGGCACAACGGCCGCGCACGGCGTCGCCCAATGTCAGAGCCGCCGCGCGCGCAGCGCCAGGACCTCGTTGCCGGCCAGCGCCAGGAGCACCAGCGCGCCACCGCTCAGGACTGCGGCGCTCGGGGACTCGCCCGCGCCGAGCCACGCCCACGCCACGCCGAACAGCACCTCGAGCAGCGCGAGCAGCGACACTT
>JAOUIM010000153.1 GCA_029884035.1 Aquincola sp.
TTCGCGGCCCGTTTCGACCTGTTCTCGCCGTGGACGCTCGAGAACTTCCAGCGTGTGTGGCATGCGGCCCCCTTCGCTCGCTACTTCTTCAACACCTTCGCGCTCGTCAGCACGATCCTGATCTGCCAACTGGTCATCTGCACGATGGCGGCCTACGCCTTCGTCTGTTTCCCGTTCCGCGGGTCGGATGCGCTGTTCATGATGGTTCTGGTCCAACTGATGATCATGCCGGAGGTGCTGCTGGTCGAGAACTACCGGACCTTGTCGAAGCTCGGCCTGCTGGACACCACGGTGGGAATCGCGCTTCCCTACCTGGCGTCCGCCTTCGGCATCTTCCTGTTCCGCCAGACGTTCAAGAGCATTCCCAAGGAATTGGAGGAAGCGGCCAGGCTCGAAGGTGCGAATGGTCTGCAGGTCCTGTGGCATCTCTACGTGCCGCTCGCCAAGCCGACCTACATCGCCTATGGCCTGGTCACCGTGTCCTATCACTGGAACAACTTCCTGTGGCCGTTGGTCGTCACCAACTCGGTCGAGACCCGCCCCATCACCGTCGGCCTGCAGGTCTTCGCGACAATCGAGCAAGGCATCGACTGGAGCATGGTCACCGCCGCCACCATGCTGTCGGTGACGCCGCTCGTCGTCGCGTTCCTGCTGTTCCAGCGCCAGTTCGTACAAAGCTTCATGCGCGCCGGCATCCGCTGAGCCGTCCTGCGGAGTCAAGCCATGCTGATCGGGCATCTGTCGGACATCCACCTCTTCGTCAGGAAGCCGGACTCGACATTCATCCGCCCCGACATTGCCGACGCGCTACAACGCATCGTCGCCGACATTGCGGCCTTCGTGCCCGCCATTGATATCGTCGTGCTGACCGGGGACCTGACGGACTGTGGTGCCAAGGAAGACTATGCCCTGTTGCGCGAACTGCTCGCGCCTCTCTCGGCAAAGGTCCTTGCCATACCCGGCAATCATGATCTGCGCGCGAATTTCCGGCGGGCGTTCAACGACATCTTGCCCTTCGAGGAAGGCGAGTCAGCGCAGTACGAGGTTGTCCATGGCGGCACTCGCTTTCTGGCGCTGGACACTGTGGACGAAGGCAACGTGGCGGGACGCTTGTGCCCGCAGCGCTTGGCATGGGTCGAGAAGAAGCTGGCTGAGCCCTTCGCTGGTCCGACCACGATCCTCATGCACCACCCACCCAATGTCAGCGGGATCGCCTTCTTTGACAACATCGGCTTGGTCGAGGGCGCCGGCGAATTCGGCAGGATGATCGCGCGGCACCGCGGAAGCCTCAACATCATGTGTGGGCACATCCATCGGCCGACACAGGCATTGTGGAACGGTGCCTTTCTGGCCGTTGCGGGCAGTCCCGCATTCCAGACCGATCTCGACCTGCAAGTCCCGGCGGTGGATCCGACCGTGGTCGATATCCCGTATGCCTACTTCGTCTACAACCGCACCGGGGATGGCAACTTTTCAGTTCATCCGCGTTATGTAGCCCTGTCGGACCGGACCCGTTCGCCCTGCGCCGGCGTCGGTCCTTGACACGGACGCACCGCCAGAGGCAGCCGAACATTGCTCGCCCCAAACCCGTGACATTCAACCCGACCGACCACCCGCATCGCCGCTTCAATCCGCTGAAGGACGAGTGGATCCTGGTGTCGCCGCACCGGGCAAAGCGTCCCTGGCAAGGTCAGCACGAAGCTGTGGACAGAGGCCCGCGTGTCACACATGATCCCGGCTGCTACTTGTGCGCGGGCAACAGGCGCGTGACGGGAGAGACCAACCCTGCATACGCTGGCACCTACGTCTTCACCAACGACTTCACGGCGTTGACGGAAGACACGCCGGACTCACCCCTTGCGACGGATCCGCTCTTCCAGCTGCAGAGCGCGCGAGGCACCACCCGCGTCGTCTGCTTTTCTCCGGACCACAGCAAGTCGTTGCCGGAAATGCCGCTCGAAGCGATCGGTCATGTCATTGCGACTTGGCGGGAGCAATGCCTTGAACTCGGCCGCACCTACCCGTGGGTCCAGGTGTTCGAGAACAAGGGCGCGATGATGGGATGCTCCAATCCGCACCCGCACGGACAGATCTGGGCCACCAGTTTTCTGCCCAATGAGGCAGTCGCCGAAGCGCGATCTCAGGCGGCCTACCTCGCCGAGCATGGCCGTCCCCTGCTGCTCGACTACATCCAACGCGAGCTGCGCTCTGGCGAGCGCGTGGTGGTGAACACCGAGTACTGGATGGCCGTCGTTCCCTATTGGGCATCGTGGCCCTTCGAGACCCTGTTGATGCCGAAGGCGCACGTGCTTCGCTTGACGGCGCTCTCGCAGCAGCAGGAGGCCGATCTCGCCGTGGCGCTAAAGCAGCTGACCACCCGATACGACAACCTGTTCCAGAGCTCTTTCCCGTATTCGATGGGCTGGCATGGCGCGCCCTTTGCCACTGCTCGCACGGAGAGCGCTGAACAGACCGCGGAATCTTGGCAACTGCACGCGCACTTCTATCCGCCCTTGCTGCGATCCGCGTCAATCCGGAAGTTCATGGTTGGATATGAGATGCTGGCCGAGACACAGCGCGACCTGACGCCCGAGCAGGCGGCCGCGCGCCTGCGCGCCGTCGGTGACGTCCACTATCGAGAGGCCTGAACCGTTCCTGAGTTGACACCGATTGCGCGTAGCCGAGCAGCCTTCGCGGCCTGCTTCGGCGGCAGCGGCATTTGCGTGCGCGCCCCTGGACGTGTCAATTTGATCGGCGAACACACCGACTACAACGACGGCTTCGTGCTTCCCTGCGCGATCGACTTCGAAACGGCCGTCACGGGTCGACCGCGAGGAGATGCAACCGTTCGGGTAGTCGCAGCCGATTGTTCGAATGCAACCGATGTGTTTCGGCTCGATGCCCCGATCGAGCCCCGCCCCAAAGCACATTGGGCCAACTATGTGCGTGGTGTCGTCAAGCACCTGCAGTTGCGAGGCTTGCCGATCGGTGGAGCCGACATCGCCATCGCCGGCAACGTGCCCCAGGGTGCCGGGCTGTCGTCGTCGGCGGCCCTGGAGGTGGCCGTTGGACACATCTTCAAGAGCTTGTACCGGCTCGAGATCAGTTCCACCGACCTCGCCGTGAACGGACAACAAGCCGAGAACCAGTTCGTCGGCTGCAACTGCGGCATCATGGACCAGCTCGCTTCTGCGACGGGTCAGCGTGACCACGCCCTGTTGATCGACTGCCGCAGCCTTGCCACCCGCGCCGTGCCGCTGCCAACGGGCGCTTCGTTGATGATTCTCGACTCCAACATTCCACGGGGGCTCGTGGGGAGCGAATACAACGCCCGCCGAGCGCAGTGTGAGTTGGCCGCACGCCACTTCGGTGTGATGGCCCTTCGCGACGTTGCGATGGAGACGCTCATCGCCGCGCGTGGCATGCTTGATCCGTTGTTGTTTCGTCGCGCGCGTCACGTCATCAGCGAGAACCTGCGTACTCTGGAGGCCGCCGAATCATTGGCGGCGGGCGAGCTTCGACACGTGGGCACGCTGATGGCCTCCTCACACGCCTCCATGCGAGACGACTTCGAGATTTCCGTTCCGGCGATCGACGGGCTGGTGGATGTCGTTAAGTCTGTAATTGGCTCCGATGGGGGTGTTCGAATGACAGGCGGCGGCTTCGGCGGCTGTGTCGTTGCGCTTCTGCCGCGGGCACTTGTCACTGAGGTTCACGCCGCGGTGGAAACCGCTTACCGCTCACCTACCGGAGAGAGAGCTGCGATTTACATCTGCCAAGCAGCGCAAGGAGCCAGTATGGTGGCGTGATGAACGATCGGGCGGTGAGTGCGTCAGATTCCAGCGCGATCACTCTGCCCATCGACAGCCTTGAACGAACCGGCGTCCACCAAAGCGAATGGACTGTGCAAGGGAATCGTGTCCGCGCGGGTCTGGCGGCCACGCGGGCCGGGTATGGCTGGCAAGCCGCGAGATGGCAAACGGCGACAAATTCACCGCGACGTGATTGATGTAGGTCCAGTCTTGAACAGCCGTTGGCGGAGGCGAATCCACTGGCCGCTCATGGCCGTCCAGCGACGCACAGGTTCCGCGCCTGAACGATCACAGCGTGCGCATCGCGAACATTCGGCGTGCTGAATTGGCCGTCGCCACGGTGGCATCACCGGGCACTCGGATCCTCGGACGCGACCGTCGCGTCCTGGCCGAGAGCGGCACTGCGCTGTCCTGCGATTGAACGCGGTGGCGATTCACGCGTGCGTCAGCCAGGACGCGTCGCCGGGTGCGGCCAGGTGCGGCAGCGTGTTGAAACTGACCAGCGTGTGCCGCCGCGGCGAGACCCGGATCTCGCTCAGTGCGCTGTTGCGCAGGTGCATGTTCAGGTCGATCACCGCCTCGTGGCCGAGGCCCAGCACCTGGCCCACCGCGTGCGAGATCGGGCCGCCGCTGGAGACGACGAGCACGCGCTGATCGGCGTGCAGGGCACGCACCTCGTTGAGCACCGCCGTGATGCCGGCGACGAAGTCGGCGTGGGTGGGCATGCCCTCGGGCTGTGCGCGGCCCGCCATCCAGGCCGCGAGGCCCTCGCGCAGGGCGCGGAAATGCGCGCGTGCGTCCTCGGCCGTCGTCGGTGGCGCGAGCGCGCCGGCGTGCACGGCGCGGATCACCGCTTCGCTGTCGTACTCGTTCAGGCCAGGCCGCGGCGCGGCATCCGGTTGCGCGCCCAGCGTCGCTTCGATGGCACGCAGCGATTGCGCGTGGCGCTTGAGCGTGCCGATGAGCACCGCGTCGAAGGCGACGCCGTGGGCGCGAAACCAGTCGCCCAGGCGCTCGCACTGGCGCGCGCCGGTCTCGGAGAGCTGGTCGTAGTCGGCCGCGCCGAGCGAAGCCTGGCCGTGGCGGACGAGGTACAGGGTTCCCATGGCCGGCATTGTGCGGGCACGCTGCCGCGCGGCCGTGTCGCACCGGTGACCCGGCACAATCGCGCATCGATCGACTTTCGCCAGGAGAGCCCCGACCATGCCCGCACCCGCCCGCATCCTCGTCGCCCAAGGCGGCGGCCCCACCGCCGTGATCAACCAGTCGCTGGTGGGCATCGTGCTCGAGGCGCGCCGCTACGGCCAGGTCGAACGCATCTATGGCGCGCGCCACGGCGTGCGGGGCGTGATCAACGAGGACCTGCTCGACCTGACGCAGGAGACCACCGAGCACCTGGAGCGCGTGGCCGCCACGCCGGCCTCGGCGCTCGGTTCTACGCGCGACAAGCCCGACCTCGAGTATTGCAGGAAGATGCTGGCGGTGCTGCGCGCGCACGCCATCACGCACTTCTTCTACATCGGCGGCAACGACTCGAGCGACACCGTGCGCATCGTCGCCGACGAGGCGGCCAAGGCCGGTTATCCGCTGCGCGCGATCCACGTACCCAAGACGATCGACAACGACCTGATGGGCAACGACCATGTGCCCGGCTTCGCCTCGGCGGCGCGCTTCGTGATGCAGGCGTTCGCCGGAGCCAACCTCGACAACGCCGCGCTGCCAGGCGTGTACGTGGCTGTCGTCATGGGGCGCCACGCCGGGTTCCTGACGGCGGCTTCTGCCGCCGCGCGTGTCGGGCCCGACGACGGCCCGCACCTCATCTACCTGCCCGAGCGCACGTTCGAGATCGAACGCTTCCTTGCCGACGTCAAGGCGGTGCACGCGCGCCTGGGCCGCTGCGTCGTCGCGGTCAGCGAAGGCATCCATGACGCCAGCGGCGAGGCGATCGCGTCCAAGCTGGCCAAAGGCGGCGTCGAGCGCGACGCCCATGGCAACGTGCAGCTGTCGGGCACCGGTGCGCTCGCCGACCTGTTGTGCGACGAGATCAAGGACAAGCTCGGCATCAAGCGCGTGCGCGGCGATACCTTCGGCTACCTGCAGCGCAGCTTCCTCGGCTGCGTCAGCGATGTCGACGCGCGCGAGGCGCGCGAGGTCGGCCAGCGCGCGGTGCAGTTCGCGCTGCTGCGCGATGCCAACGGCTCGGTCGCGATCCGCCGCACCGGCGACTACGCGGTCGACCTCGTGCTGCAGCCGCTCGAGGCGGTCGCGGCGAAAACGCGCGTGATGGACGACGCCTTCATCAACGCCGCCGGCAACGACGTGACGCCCGCCTTCATGGACTACCTGCGGCCCCTGCTGGGCAGCGGGCTGCCGCAGGCGGCGCGGTTGCGCGCGGTGAGCGTGCCCAAGGTTGGCACGTAGCCGACCTGCCCAGCTTCCCGCCACGCAACCGGCTTCGCCGGGCCCGTCGGCGGGCGGCCCCCCCGGGGGGTGGCGAGCGCGAGCGAGCTTGGGGGCACCATGTCACCCCTGCGCCAGCGCGCGCTCGACGACTTCGCGCACGCCGGCCGACAGGTCCTGCTTGGCCGCCACCCGTGCGAGCGCTTCGCGTGCGGCACCGCGGTACGGTTCGGCCAGATGCGCCCAGCGGTCCATCACGCGGGCCAGGCGCGCGGCGAGCTGGCCGTTGAAGCCGTCGATCTCGCGCACCGCGTCGCTCCAGAACACGTAGCCCGCCGCGTCGGTTCGGTGGAAGGCGGCCGGGTTGCCGCCGCAGAAGGCCTGGATCAGGCTGCGCGCCCGGTTCGGGTTCTTCAGCGAGAAGTCCGGATGGGACAGCAGCTGCTTGACGCGCGTGAAGGCGCGGCCATCGGCGCGTTCCGGCATGCGCGCCTGCAGCGCGAACCACTTGTCGATGACCAGCGGCTCGTGTCGGAAATGGGCGTGGAAGTGCTCCAGCGCGCGCGGCGCGGTTTCGGCATGCGAGTCGACCAGGGCCGCCAGCGCGCCGAGCCGGTCGGTCATGTTGCCGGCGTCCTTGACGCGCTGATAGGCACGGCCCGGCCACGCCGGATCGCCGTTCCTGGATGCATCGAGGCACAGCATCGCGAGCGCCAGGTTGGCCAGCGCGCGCTTGCCGGCCGAGACCGGATCGGGGGCGTAGCTGCCGCCGACCTGGTGCGCGTCGAAGGCCCAGGCCCAGTCGTCGCGCAGCGCCTGCGCGAGCTGCAGCTGCATCACCTCGCGCACCGAATGGACGCGCTGCGGGTTCACGCTGTCGAGCTGCTCGGCCAGCAGGTTCTCGTCGGGCAGCACGAGCACCAGCGACTTGAAGGCCGGATCGAGATCGGGATGGCGCAGCACCGCGCGCATCGCTTCGATGAAGGCCGGGTCGAGCAGCGGTTCGCGCTCGCCGCGGATCGCACCGAGCAGGCGATTTAGCGCGAGCCGATGGCCGGCCTCCCAGCGGTTGAACGGGTCGCTGTCGTGGCGCAGCAGCACGAGCAGGTCGTCGTCGGACAGGGGCTCGGCAAGGATCACCGGCGCCGAGAAGCCGCGCAGCAGCGACGGCACCGGTTCCTCATCAACGTTGACGAAGGTGAAGAAGTTCTTCGCCTCGTCGAGCACGAGCACGCGCTCGGTCAGTTCGCTCCGCGGCATCGGTTGCGGCTCGTCCTCCAATTGCAGCGGCAGCGCGCGGCCGTCGCGCGTGACGAGCCCCAGCGCCATCGGGATCACGAACGGCAGCTTGGTCGGCTGCCCGGGCGTAGCCATGCCGTGCTGCTCGAAGCCGATCGTGTAGGTGCGTGTCGGCGCGTCGTAGCGACCGCGCGCGGTGACATGCGGCGTGCCCGCCTGCGAGTACCAGCGCTTGAACGGCTCGAGTCGCGACGCGAGGCCGCTGCCCGGGTTGGCGTCGGCGATCGCCTGCGCGAAGTCGTCGCAGGTCACGGCCTGGCCGTCGTGGCGCTGAAAGTACAGGTCCATGCCGCGGCGAAAACCCTCGCGGCCGACGAGCGTGGCCATCATGCGCACGACTTCCGCGCCCTTCTCGTAGACGGTGGGGGTGTAGAAGTTGTTGATCTC
>JAOUIM010000562.1 GCA_029884035.1 Aquincola sp.
TTCGTCGGTCATTATTCGGTAGCGTCGTCTGGTGGGGTGTCAGGCTTTGGCCGCCGGGCCCGTCGCTTGGATTGATTGAGCCGGTAGCTCTCGCCATTCATCTCCAGAATGTGCACGTGGTGCGTCAGGCGGTCCAGGAGTGCGCCGGTCAGCCGTTCCGAGCCGAACACCGAAGTCCATTCGTCGAACGGCAGGTTACTGGTGACGATCGTGCTGCCGCGCTCGTAACGCTGGGAGAACACCTCGAACAGCAGCTCGGCGCCGGTCTGCGACAGCGGGATGTATCCGAGTTCGTCGATGATCAGCAGTTTGTAGGCGGCGAGCTGACGCTGCAGGCGCAGCAGCCGTTTCTCGTCGCGCGCCTCGATCAGTTCGTGCACGATCGCGGCCGCGTTCGTGAAGCCGACCGATAGCCCCTTATAGCGCGGCGATCTGGGTGAGAACGGCGCGTCAATCAGGATGAGACGAGGCGGCCGAGCGGAGCGATGATTGACGCTGGCCGAGGTGTTGGCAAGCATCTTGATTGCCGCTCAGCGTCAATCAGTCTTCGGACGTCTCGGTTTTCTTGATTGTCGCGTGCGTCGCTGGCCGGCCGCGCCCACGTTTGCGATCGAGAGCTTCGCGCCGGCGGTAGCTTTCGACGTTCATTTCCAGGATCGTGGCGTGATGGACGAGGCGGTCGATGGCCGCCAGCGTCATGGCCTGGTCGGGGAAGATTTTGCCCCATTCGCCGAACGGCTGGTTAGCCGTGATCAGCATCGATCGCCGCTCATAGCGGGCGGCAATCAACTCGAACAGCACGCTGGTCTCGGCCTGATCCTTGGTGACGTAGGCGAGGTCATCGAGGATCAGCAGGTCGTAGCGGTCGAGCTTGGCGATGGCGCTTTCCAGTGCCAACTCGCGCCGTGCGATCTGGAGCCGCTGCACGAGGTCGGTCGTGCGGGCGAAGAACACCCGTCGGCCATTCTCGATCAGGGCCAGACCGAGCGCCGACGATAGATGGCTCTTGCCGCCGCCGGGCGGCCCGAACAGTAGGATATTGGCGCCCTTCGCCAGCCATTCGTCGCCCGATGCCAATGCTGCCACCTGGGCTTTGGAGATCATCGGCACGCTGTCGAAATCGAACGTGGCCAGCGTTTTGCCGGCTGGCAATCGCGCTTCGGCCAGATGCCGTTCCATGCGCCGGCGACCGCGATCGACCATCTCGTGCTCGGCGAGTGCGGCAAGGAAACGGGCCGCCGGCCAGCCTTCCTTGTCGGATTGCTCGGCGAGCTTGGCCCACATCAGCTTGATGCCGGGCAGGCGCAGGTCGCCGAGCAGCAGTTCGACGCGCGCGGCGTCAACGTTGGCTTTGCTGGTCATGCCACCATCTCCATGCCGGAGGTGGCGTTGTCGACAGTGTAGATGGCCGCCAGCTCGTCGTAGGCACTGAGCGGGACCAACTCGACCTCGATCACCGGCACCGATCCTGGACTTGGCCCGAACCGCTCTCGCAGGGCCATCAGATCCGGCAATCGGCCAGCATCGAGATCCGCGTCGATGATCTGCGCCAGCTCGGCCTCGCAGGTGCGCTCATGCGCCAGCGCCAGAAGCTCGACCGTCACCTTGCACGCGCGTTTGTCGCCGGCCTCGATGCACAGCATCTCGAAGGCGCGGCGGTAGGCAGGTCGTGGAAACAACTGGTCGCGGTAGACCAGATTGAGCAAGGCCATCGGCTTCTTGCGCAGCGCATGTATGACATGGCGATAATCGACGACGTGACCGCCTTTGTCGGAGGAGGGTTGCCGCCCCCGCCGCAACGTCATCATCGGCGTCGAGCCCAGGAAGCAGTCGAGCCGGTCGTCGTACAGGTGAACCCGCAGGCGATGCCCGATCAGCCGCGAGGGGGCCGTGTAGAACACCCGACGCAGGATGAAGCCACCGCTGGACGTCACTGTGACGACCTTCTCCTCGAAGTCGGCCGTGCGCCGCTTGGGCAGGTCGTCCAGAGCGGGGCGCTCCAAC
>JAOUIM010000154.1 GCA_029884035.1 Aquincola sp.
GGCGAGCTACGAGGCGGGTCGCTCCGACCTGGGGCCCGTGCTGGCGGCGCGCACCCAGGTGCTCGAGACGCGCATGAGGCTGATCGAACTCGAGACGCAGCGGGCCGCGATGCGGGTCCGGCTGGCCACCCTGATTTCGGAGGAGTGAGGCAATGAACGCGACGAACAAGACCGCGATCGCCAGCGTCGTGATGCTGGTGCTCGGGTTGGGCGGAGGATGGTTCCTCTCGCAGTGGCGCACGGGCACGGCCAATGGCGACCACTCGGTGGCCGCACGTGCAGTGGCCCCTGCATCGGCTGCAACCGGCGTGGCGACGGCGGGTGTCGCCGAGCGCAAGGTCCTCTATTGGTACGACCCGATGGTGCCGACGCAGAAGTTCGACAAGCCCGGCAAGTCGCCGTTCATGGAAATGCAACTGGTGCCCAGGTACGCCGACGAAGCCGATGCCGGCGCCAAGCCTGGCGTCAGCGTGAGTGCGCATGCGCAGCAGTCGCTCGGCCTGCGCGTCGCGGTGGCCGACAAGCGTGTGCTTGCGGCGTCGGTCGACGCGGTGGGCACCGTGCTGCTCAACGAACGCGACATCAGCATCGTGCAGTCGCGCACCAGCGGGTTCGTCGAGCGCGTCTACGCGCGCGCGCCGGGTGACGTGATCGCCGCCGGCGCGCCGATCGTCGATCTGCTGGTGCCCGAGTGGCTGGCCGCGCAGCAGGAGTTCCTCGCCGTGCGCGCCACCGGCGATGCCGCGCTCACCGCCGCGGCGCGCCAGCGCCTGGTGCTCCTGGGCATGCCGGGCGCGCTGATCGACCAGGTCGCGGCCAGTGGCAAGGCGCAGGCGATCCAGACCCTCACCGCCCCCAGTGGCGGACTGATCGCCGAACTGATGGTGCGCCAGGGCATGACGGTGGGCATGGGCATGACCCTGGCGCGCATCAATGGCCTGGGCACGGTGTGGGTCGAGGCCGCGGTGCCCGAGGCGCTCGCCGCCACGGTGGCACCGGGCCAGCCGGCCGAGGTGCGGCTGCCGGCCATGCCCGGGCAGGTGATCACCGGCAAGGTGACCGCGGTGCTGCCCGAGGCCAACCGCGACACGCGCACGCTGCGCGTGCGTGTCGAGCTGCCCAACCCCGGGCTCAAGCTGCGCGCGGGCATGTTCGCGCAGATCGCGCTGCAGGGCCTGCCGCAGCGCGAGGCGGTCACGGTGCCGGCCGAGTCGGTGGTTCGCACGGGCCGCCGCGCGATCGTGTACCTGCTCGACGCGCCCGGCCGCTATCGCCCGGTGGAGGTCGAGCTCGGCCCCGAGATCGGCGACCGCATCGTCGTGCGCAAGGGCATCGACGCGGGGCAGCAGGTGGTCGCGTCGGGTCAGTTCCTGATCGACTCGGAGGCCACGCTGCAGGGCGTGACCGCGCGCGCGGCCGCTGCCGCGAGCGACGCGGCGTCCGCAGCCCCCAAGGAATACGAAGTGCGCGGCGTCGTCAGCGAGGCTGCCGAAGGCGGCGTGATCACGCTCGACCACGAGCCCGTGCCCGCGCTCAAGTGGCCGGCGATGACGATGCCCTTCCCCTTGGCTCGACCCGACCTTGCCAAGGGGCTGAAATCCGGCGACAAGGTGCGTTTCACGTTCCGCCAGCAAGGCGACGAGAACGTGATCACCGCGATCGAGAAGGCCAAGCCATGATCGCCGCGCTGATCCGCTGGTCGGTCCACAACCGATTCCTGGTGCTGCTGGCCACGGTGTTCCTGGCGGTGGCTGGGGCATGGGGCGTGCGCACGACACCGGTCGATGCCCTGCCCGACCTGTCGGACGTGCAGGTGATCATCCGCACCACCCTGCCGGGGCAGGCGCCGCAGATCGTCGAGAACCAGGTCACCTACCCGCTGGCCACGACGATGCTGTCGGTGCCCGGCGCCAAGGCGGTGCGCGGTTTCTCGTTCTTCGGCGACAGCTTCGTCTACGTGCTGTTCGACGACGGCACCGACATGTATTGGGCGCGTTCGCGCGTGCTCGAGTACTTGAACCAGGTGCAAGGGCGCCTGCCCGCGGCGGCCCGTGCCTCGCTCGGGCCCGACGCCACCGGTGTGGGCTGGATCTTCCAGTACGCCCTGGTGGACAAGTCCGGCCGCAATGACCTGTCGCAGCTGCGCGCGCTGCAGGACTGGTTCCTCAAGTACGAACTGAAGGCCTTGCCCAACGTGGCCGAGGTGGCCACCGTCGGCGGCATGGTGCGCCAGGTCCAGGTGGTGATGGACCCGCTGAAACTCGCCGGCTACGGCGTGACCTACGGCCAGGTCAGGCAGGCGCTGCGGATGGGCAACCAGGAGAGCGGCGGCTCGGTGATCGAACTGGCCGAGACCGAGTACATGGTGCGCGCCAGCGGCTACCTGAAGACGCTCGACGACTTCCGTGCCGTGCCGCTGGCCAACCGCATGGGGGTGCCGGTGACGCTGGGCCAGGTGGCGACGGTCCAGTACGGACCGGAGATGCGGCGCGGCATCGCCGAACTCGACGGCGAAGGCGAGGTGACGGGCGGCATCGTCATCCTGCGCTCGGGCAAGAACGCCCAGCACACGATCCATGCGGTCAAGACGCGGCTGGCGGAACTGCAGAAGAGCCTGCCGCCGGGCGTGCAGATCGTGACCACCTACGACCGCAGCGCGCTGATCGAGCGGGCGATCGAGAATCTCACGAGCAAGCTGATCGAGGAGTTCATCGTCGTCGCCGCGGTGTGCGCGATCTTCCTGTGGCACCTGCGCTCCGCGGCGGTGGCGATCATCGCGCTGCCGCTGGGCGTGATGACGGCCTTCGTCATCATGCGCTGGCAGGGCATCAACGCCAACATCATGTCGCTGGGCGGCATCGCGATCGCGATCGGCGCGATGGTCGACGCCGCGGTGGTGATGATCGAGAACGCGCACAAGAAGATCGAGGCTTGGCAGCACGCCCATCCGGGCGAGGCGCTCGAGGGCGGCGCGCGCCGCAACGTGATCGCCGACGCGGCGGTCGAGGTCGGCCCGGCACTGTTCTTCTCGCTGCTGATCATCACGCTGTCGTTCATCCCCGTGTTCACGCTCGAAGCGCAGGAGGGCCGCCTGTTCGGCCCGCTGGCGTTCACCAAGACCTACGCGATGGCCGCGGCCGCCGGCCTGTCGGTGACGCTGATCCCGGTGCTGATGGTGGCGTGGATCCGCGGCCGCATCCCCGACGAACGCAAGAACCCGATCACGCGCGGGCTGATCGCGCTGTACAAGCCACTGCTCGACACGGTGCTGCGCTGGCCCAGAGCGACGCTGGCGGTCGCCGCCCTCGCGCTGGCCACCACCGCCTGGCCACTCATGCGCCTGGGCGGCGAGTTCCTGCCGACGATCGACGAGGGCGACCTGCTGTACATGCCCTCGGCGCTGCCGGGCCTGTCGGCACAGAAGGCGACCGAACTGCTGCAGATTACCAACCGCATGATCAAGACGGTGCCCGAGGTCGAGCGCGTGTTCGGCAAGGCCGGGCGCGCCGAGACCGCCACCGATCCGGCGCCGCTGGAGATGTTCGAGACCACGATCCAGCTCAAGCCGGTGGCGCAGTGGCGCCCGGGCATGACCCCCGAGAAGATCATCGAGGAGCTCGACCGCGCGGTGCAGGTGCCGGGACTGGCGAACATCTGGGTGCCGCCGATCCGCAACCGCATCGACATGCTGGCCACCGGCATCAAGAGCCCGATCGGCGTCAAGGTCAGCGGCAGCGACCTCGCGGCGATCGACCGCGTCGCACTCGCGGTGGAGAAGGTGGCCAAGACGGTGCCCGGCGTGTCGTCGGCGCTGGCCGAGCGGATCACCGGCGGGCGCTACGTCGACGTCACGATCGACCGCGTGGCCGCAGCGCGCTACGGCCTGAACATCGCCGACGTGCAGGACATCGTCGCGGGCGCCGTCGGCGGCGAGAACGTCTCCGAGACGGTCGAGGGTCTGGCGCGCTTCCCGATCAACCTGCGCTACCCGCGCGAGTGGCGCGACTCGCCCGAGAAGCTGGCCGCGCTGCCGATCCTGACGATGATGGGCCAGCAGATCACGCTCGGCACGGTGGCTGCGATCAGCGTCAGCGACGGACCGCCGATGTTGAAGAGCGAGAACGCGCGCCCGGCGGGCTGGATCTACGTCGACGTGCGCGGCCGCGACCTGGCCTCGGTGGTGGCCGACCTGCGCGCGGCCGTGGCGAAGGACGTCCAGCTCGAGCCCGGCATGAGCCTGGCGTACTCGGGCCAGTTCGAGTTCCTCGAGCGCGCCAACGCGCGCCTGAAGATCGTCGTGCCGGCCACGCTGCTGATCATCTTCGTGCTGCTCTTCCTTACGTTCCGCCGTGTCGACGAGGCGGTGCTCATCATGGGCACCCTGCCCTTCGCGCTGACCGGCGGCGTGTGGTTCCTCTACCTCATGGGCTACCACCTGTCGGTGGCCACCGGCGTGGGCTTCATCGCGCTGGCTGGTGTGGCGGCCGAGTTCGGCGTCGTGATGCTGCTGTACCTGAAGCAGGCGCTGAACGAGCGCTTGACCCGCGGTGCCGAATCGACGCCTGAACTGGTGGACGATGCGATCCGTGAAGGCGCCGTGCTGCGCGTGCGGCCCAAGGCGATGACCGTGGCGGTGATCCTCGCCGGCCTGGTGCCGATCGTCTGGGGCAGCGGCACCGGCAGCGAGGTGATGAGCCGCATCGCCGCGCCGATGCTGGGCGGCATGGTGACGGCGCCGCTGCTGTCGCTGTTCATCGTGCCTGCCGTGTATGCGCTGCTGCGGCGGCGCTAGTACCGGCGTTCGGCGGCAACTCCTTCACGCTGGACGGCGCGGCACTGGCTCGTTCGCGATCCGCGACGCGTGCGGGTCTGCGCGAGGCACGCACGACGACAGACCGACGCGCCCTGCGCGTTGCCGGCCGCACGTCGGTGGCGACGTGGTCGATGTCGCAGTCTGCGACGCCGATCAGATCCCCGGCAAAGAGAAGGGGACGCCCCCCGCGACCGATCGCGGCAAGGCGTCCCCCGAGCAGCGCTGTATTGCCGGACTGACTAGTTGGGATTGGCCAGGAAATCGGCGTAGTTCTGAGCCGTCGTGCCTGTTGCCAACGTGCTACCGAGCCTCGTCATGTTGTTCACCGTCGTGAGCCAGTTCTGCGCGGACCGTCCCGTGACGGTGTACCCGCCGCTCTTGAAGACGACGCCATTGGACGTCAGGCCGTGGCACCCGGTGCAGGAGTCGACGATGTTCTGATGGGTCACCGGGTTTGGTGGTGGCGGCGGAGGTGCGGTCACGCACGTGGGCGCCGTCAGCGTCACGACACCGTTGGTGCACGCCGCGATCGCGCTCCCCGTGGTCGGAGCCGTCATGTCCTGCAGCGTCAAAGTGCTGCCGCTGACTCCGCCCGTGTAGGTCGCGTTGCACGTCGACCCGTTCAGCGTCCACGTCATGGGCGCGCTGGCGCACGGAGCCGGAGACGGCGACGGCGAGGGCGACGGCGACGGCGACGGCGAGGGCGACGGCGACGGCGAGGGCGACGGCGACGGCGAGGGCGACGGCGACGGCGACGGCGACGGCGACGGCGACGGCGAGGGCGAGGGCGACGGCGACGGCGACGGTGACGGTGACGGCGACGGCGACGGCGAGGGTGATGGCGAGGGTGATGGCGACGGCGACGGCGGAGGAGGAGGAGGAGGCGCCGTCACGCCACCCGTTGTGGCCGTGAAGGTCCCTTCATCACCACTGGACGGCCCCGTGAAGGTGCCGCTGATCTGGCCGCCCACGCCGAGCTGACCGACGGCGTGAATGACCGAGCGCTTGCCGGCCTTGAGCGTGAGGTCGTAGCGGCCGTCGGCGGTAATCGTGCCCGTGACGTCGTAGCCACCAGTGCTGTCGCCCTGATCACCACCGCGGCTCTTGCTGCTGTCGGGGATGACGCCAAGGGCGTCGAGCTGGCTGCGCACTGCAAGCGTTGCGGCGAGCACGTCGCTCTGGTACTGGGTCGTCCGTGCGGCGAAGGCCTCCTTGAACTGCTGCAGCGCGGCACGCTGCGCATCGGTGAGCGTCGCCGGGTCGGCATTCGTGTTGCCACCACCGAACGCCTGCCGCAACTGGTCGGCGAGGGCCCGGATGTCGCTCTTGTAGGCGGTGCGCAAGGCCTCGAGCTGGGCGTCGAGTTGAGCCTGCAGGGCCTGCGCCTGGGCCTGTACGTCCGACGTCGCGCCCGAGGTGCTGGCCGTGGTCGACGGGATCAGTCGGCCCTCGACCTCGATCACGCCATGCTCTTCCTCGGACTCGAGTAGCAGCGTGCCCGCGATGGTCTGGCCGGCATGCGGACCGGCCGAGATCGTTGCCGCGAAGGTGTACTGCATCTGCGCCACGACCATCGACGCGGTCGTTGGCGAGCTCGTAGAGGCGACGCGCACGCTGAGCGCGGTCGCGGTATCGGCCATCTGCACGGACTCGAAGGCAGGCCCTGCGGCCGCTCCTCCCGATGCGGTGTCGGCGCCGCCTCCGCATCCGAACAACAACGCGGATGCAAAGGCGATCACGCTCAGGCGGGCCGACAGTTTTGTACTTTCATTCATGCACATCTCCCTATTGATGGTCCCCAGGAACGAGGTGGCCCCGCACGACGACGCGAGGTTGCGGGCACGCACGTCAACGATGTCGGCCCTGCAGGCGCAGATCACGCAGGCCGGTTCGACACGCGGCGCACGATAGCCGCGAGCTGTGCGAATAACCCATTCGTATCCGGAACCTTACTTGTGATACGGGAACACCGCGTGCGCACACGCCGCGTTACCCGGCGTTGCCGAATGCGTGCGGTCCTCGGGAGTGAGCGCGCCGCAGGCCTCAGCCGCGCATCGGCTCGACCGACGACATGACCTCGCGCTCGTCGAGTTCGGCCTCGATGATGCGCAGCGTGTCGTCGTTGATCTCGCCGCGGGCGTGCAGCTGGTACAGCCGCTCGCGTTCGGCGCGAATGCCGTGCAGGCGCAGCTGTCGCGCCGCGGCGATCTGGGCGGCCTTGGTGATCGCCTGCGGCCCGCCCTGCCGCAGGTCGATCTTGCCTTCGTAGCGGTGGATCAGCCCCTGCGCGAACGTGCGTCCCTCTTCGTCCTCGAGCGCAGCCAGCGAAGGTTCGACCGCAGCGATGCCGGCGCGCGCGATCTCGGCGCGCGCGGCATTCTCTTCGGGCAGATCGGCGGCCTCGCTTCGCGGATGGAGGCGGCGGATGATCCACGGCAGCGGCACGCCGTTGAGCACCAGCGTGAGGATGATCGTGGTCGCGGCAAGGAGCACCACGAGCTCGCGCTGCGGGAACGGCCCGCCCGTCGCGGTGACGAGCGGCACCGACAGCGCGGTGGCCAGGGTCACCGATCCGCGCACGCCGGCCCAGCCGATCAGGAACATGCGCTTCCAGTCGGGGCCGGTGTTCGCGCCGGCCCAGCCCCAGTGCAGCAGGAACCGCACATGCGCCGAGGCCCACACCCAGGCCAGCCGCATCACCATGAGCAGCAGCCACAGCCCCAGGGCCAAGCCGGCGAGCCATGCCGCCGGGTAATGTCCGACGGCCTCCAGCATGTGGCGCAACTGCAGGCCCAGCAGCACGAAAACCAGGCCGTTGAGGACCCACGACAGCATGCGCCAGACCTCGCGCGCGTGGCGCCGGCCCTCTGCCGAAAGACCCCTGACCTCCTTGCCGCCGGCCACCAGCCCTGCCAGCACCACCGCCAGCACCCCCGAGACGTGCAGGGCCTCGGCCACGAGGTAGGCCGCGTACGGGACCAGCACCGCCAGCAGGGTCTGCAGCACGGGGTCGACGATGCCCAGTGCGATCAGCCGTTCGCGCAGCAGGCGGCCGAGCCGTTCG
>JAOUIM010000564.1 GCA_029884035.1 Aquincola sp.
GTCTGGAGAAGCATTCGGCCAGGGTGCCGTCTCAACGTTGGTGGGAATCGGTAGGAGCGTAATCTCCGGCTTGTCGAAGAGCCAAAACGCGGTGGCTTGTGACCACCGCTGGAGATCACGCCATGACGATAGATACAGCAATTGAAGATTCGGGCCTACTGCTTGGTGAAGGCTGGCGCGACCGCATCGAGGCAGGTGTGCGCGGTCGCATCCGCGGCTTCATCGAGGAGATATTGGAGGGGGAGCTTCGACATGCGCTCGGTCGCGAGCGGTACGTGCGGCTCAAGACCACATCGGGCGCGGCTGTGGAAAGGTCAGAAGGGCTTGGCGATGAGGAGGCCGCGAGGGGGGTGAGCGTTGTGCCCGCCAAGGGCCACCGCCATGGCAATCGCGAGCGCGAACTGATGGGCACCTTCGGTGCGGTCACGATCGCCGTGCCGCGCGCCCGGCTCGACACCGCCGACGGCAAAACGACCGAGTGGCAGAACAAGACGCTGCCGGCCTATCGACGGCGCACGAAGGAGATCGAAGCTCTGATCGCCGGTAGCTATCTCGCCGGTTGCAATACGCGTCGTGTCGGCCGTGCGCTGGCGGCCCTCTTCCGCGGCGCCGTCAGTAAGGACACAGTCAGCCGCGTGTGGCGCAAGATCAAGGCCGACTGGGACTCTTGGAACAAGCGCGATCTGTCGAGCGAGAACGTCGTGCGTCTCATCCTCGATGGCACGGTGGTGCGCGTCCGGCTCGATCGCAAAGCCACGTCGATCTCGCTGCTGGTCGTCCTCGGCATCAGGTGCGACGGGCAAAAGGTCCTGCTGG
Organism: Aquincola sp.; assembly: GCA_029884035.1. Classification (GTDB taxonomy): domain Bacteria; phylum Pseudomonadota; class Gammaproteobacteria; order Burkholderiales; family Burkholderiaceae_C; genus CADEEN01. Next base: position 817 of record JAOUIM010000564.1, read on the forward strand.
CCGTGAAGAACATGGGTGGGGAAAGCGAGGCAGCCTGGCGCACGCTGCTCGATGATCTCGCCAAGCGCGGCTTGAAGAAACCGGAACTCGCCATCGTCGATGGCGCGCCGGGCCTGGAGAAGGCACTGGTGGCGCTGTGGTCGGATCTGCCGATCCAACGCTGCACCGTGCACAAGCTCAGGAACCTTGTCGCGCATGCGCCTAAGAAGCTCGCCGACGAGATCGCGGCCGACTACTCCGACATGATCTACGCCAAGACCGCCAAGGAAGTGGAGGCGCGGCGCAAAGCCTTCATCCGCAAGTGGCGGGTGAAATGCGAGGCCGTTGCAACGAGCCTCGAGGAAGCGGGCGATCGGCTGTTCACCTTCACGCGGCTATCGCCCGAGCAGTGGAAGAGCGCGCGCACCACGAACGCCATCGAGCGCTTGCACGAGGAGTTCAAGCGGCGGATCAAGACGCAGACTGTCCTGCCGTCGGCCGAGACCGCTGCCATGCTGTTCTGGGCGCTGCTCGCGTCCGGTCAGATCACCCTCAGAAAAGTCGACGGCTGGCACACGCTCGATGGGCATCTCGCTCAGCCCATTGACCTCGCCGCCTGACCCGCTACGCTGAACTTCGCCGGAGGTTGCCCCTCACGATATTCCAACCAATTCCGCGACGGCACCGCGGATGTGCGCGAGCAGGATCATATCGTCCGTCTGGCGCCGGCTCGCCGGCCGTTTCCTCCAGGCGTAGAACCCACTCACGCTGACGTTCAAGGCGGCGCACGCCGTCTCGATCGCAACCTCAGCCCTCTTTGCATCGATCAACGCAAAACTCATCGACTTGTCTCCCTGGCAAAGAAGGCGGTCGCTTTTTTTAATAAGTCCCTCTCGGCTCGGAGCAATTCAATTTCCCGACGCAAGCGGGCCAGTTCCTTCTCGACGTCATCGTGCGGTCCCGCCATCAAATCCGCGCGATCAATCTTCCGTTTCCACGCACTCAGCGACGACGTGCCGATCCCCAAATCATCAGCAACAGCTCTAATGGTCCGCCCGCTGGTCGCTAAAATCCGTACCGCCTCACGCCGGAACGCAGCGTCGATCACGCGCCCCTTCGTCGTCTTTGACTTGCCCATTCCTGCTCCTCTGATTCGTAAAATCTATCAGAAAAGCCCTCCACTTTTTCGGGGGAAGTCCATTACAT
>JAOUIM010000563.1 GCA_029884035.1 Aquincola sp.
CGCACGCGGCCGCCCCTCTTGGTCGCCCGGATGGACGCGATGGGCCTTGCGCGGACGCATCATCGACGTCCGATTCGGAATTTGGGGTCACAAGCGTGCGCCAGCACGGCGCGCGAGTGACGCCCCGCGCCCGGATACAGTCATGTCCTCATGAACACCCCACTGCCGAGCGAGCTTGCCGAACGCGCCGAGCGCCAGCGCGCGGTCGTCGCTGCGCTCTCAGCCGTGCTGCCCCCGCACACGCTGCTCTGGCGCAACGAAGACACGGTGCCCTATGAATGTGACGGCCTGACCGCGTACCGTGAGTCGCCGCTCGTGGTTGCGCTGCCAGAGACCGACGGGCAGGTGGCTGCGGTGCTCAAGGCCTGCCACTCGCTGCAGGTGCCGGTCGTTGCACGCGGAGCGGGAACCGGGCTGTCGGGCGGTGCGATGCCGCACCGCCTCGGCGTAACGCTGGCGCTGGCCAAGTTCAACCGGATCGTCAGGATCGACAAGCGCTCCCGCACCGCGGTCGTTCAATGCGGCGTGCGCAACCTCGCGATCAGCGAGGCCGCGGCGCCGCTGGGGCTGTACTACGCCCCCGACCCCTCGTCGCAGATCGCCTGCACGATCGGCGGCAACATTGCCGAGAATTCGGGCGGCGTGCATTGCCTGAAGTACGGCCTGACGCTGCACAACGTGCTGAAGGTGCGCGGCCTGACGGTCGAGGGCGAGGCGATCGAGTTCGGCGGCGATGCGCTCGACGCACCGGGCCTGGACCTGCTGCCGCTGGTGGTGGGCAGCGAGGGCATGCTGGCGGTGATCACCGAGGTGACCGTCAAGCTGGTGCCCAAGCCGAAGCTGGCCCGCTGCATCATGGCCAGCTTCGACGACGTGCGCAAGGCCGGCGATGCGGTGGCCTCGATCATCGCCGCGGGGATCATCCCCGCCGGTCTGGAGATGCTCGACAAGCCGATGGCCAAAGCGGTCGAGGACTTCGTGCATGCCGGCTACGACCTGGACGCTGAGGCGATCCTGCTGTGCGAATCGGACGGCACGCCCGAGGAGGTCGCCGAGGAGATCGACCGCATGCTCGACGTGCTCTCGGGCTGTGGCGCGACACGCATGGAAGTCAGCAGGGACGAGGCGCAGCGCCTCAAGTTCTGGAGCGGACGCAAGAACGCGTTCCCCGCCTCCGGGCGTATCAGCCCGGACTACATGTGCATGGACTCGACGATCCCGCGCAAGCGCCTGGCCGACATCCTGATCGCCATCGGTGCGATGGAGAACAAGTACGGGCTGAAGTGCTGCAACGTCTTCCACGCCGGCGACGGCAACCTTCACCCCCTGATCCTGTTCGACGCCAACGATGCCGACCAGTTGCACCGCGCGGAACTGTTCGGTGCCGACATCCTGGAGACCAGCGTCGCGATGGGCGGCACGGTGACCGGCGAGCATGGCGTGGGCGTCGAGAAGCTCAATTCGATGTGCGTGCAGTTCTCTCCAGCCGAGCGCGCGCAGTTCGAGGCCGTCAAACGCGCCTTCGACCCCGCGGGCACACTGAACCCGGGCAAGGTGATCCCGACGCTGCAGCGCTGCGCCGAGTACGGGAAGATGCACGTCAAGAAGGGCTTGCTGCCGTTCGCGGACCTGGAGCGGTTCTAGCCATGACGACCGCCAGTTCGCCGGTGCTCGCGCGCCTCGTCGACCAGGTTCAGACCGCACGTGTGGCCAAGGGCACGCTATGCATCGTCGGCGGCCGGACCAAGGACTGGTATGGCAATGCGCCGCGGGGTGAACCGCTCGACGTCACGCCGTTGGCCGGAATCTCGAGCTACGAACCGACCGAGCTCGTGGTCACGGTGCGCGCGGGGACACGGCTCGAGGATCTCGAGGCCACTTTGGCCGAGCGCGGCCAGCACCTGGCGTTCGAGCCGCCGCGCTACGTAGGCCGCGGCACGGTCGGTGGCATGGTCGCCGCGGGACTGGCCGGGCCGGCGCGGGCGAGTGCCGGTGCGGTAC
>JAOUIM010000155.1 GCA_029884035.1 Aquincola sp.
TGATCACCGCGGCCGGCTTTCTGCCGATCGGCTTGGCCAAGTCGGTCACCGGCGAATACACGTTCGCCATCTTTGCCGTCACGACCGCTGCGCTCGTGATCTCTTGGGTCGTATCGGTCTACTTCGTGCCTACCCTCGGCGCCTGGCTCCTGCGCACCAAGAGCAAGGTGGGCGCAGGCGAGACCGCACACGAGTTGTTCGACACGCCGTTCTACAGCCGTTTCCGCAAGGCCGTGGACTGGTGCGTGCAACATCGCTGGATCACGATCGGCGTGACGCTGTTGACGTTCGCGCTCGGCATCATCGGCATGGGTCGCGTCCAGCAGCAGTTCTTCCCCGACTCGAATCGGCCTGAAGTCCTGGTCGATCTGTGGCTGCCCGAGGGTGCAACCATCCAGCAAAGCGAGGACATCGCTCGCCGTTTCGAACAGCGCATGGCCGGGGAGCCAGGCGTGGCCAGCGTGACGACCTGGATCGGCGCCGGCGTGCCGCGCTTCTACCTGCCGCTCGACCAGATCTTCCAGAACAGCAATGTCAGCCAGACGATCGTGCTGCCGAGGGACCTGGCAGCGCGGGAGGATCTGCGCAAGCGCCTGCCCGCCTTGCTGGCCACCGAGTTTCCCGAGGTGCGTGGCCGGGTGAAGCTGTTGCCCAACGGACCGCCGGTGCCGTATCCGGTCCAGTTCCGTGTGCTAGGCCCCGACGTTCCCGGCGTGCGCGCGTGGGCCGACGAGGCCAAGGCAATACTGCGGTCGAATCCGAACATGCGCGGTGTCAACGACAACTGGAACGAGCGGGTGAAGACGCTGCGCCTGGTAGTCGATCAGGACAAGGCGCGCGCACTGGGCGTCACGAGCCAGGGCATCGCCCAGGCCTCGCGCACCGTCCTGTCCGGCACGACGGTCGGCCAGTACCGAGAGGGCGACAAGCTGATCGACATCGTTCTGCGCCAGCCTGCCGACGAGCGCAACGCGATCACTGACCTTGCGACGGCCTATCTGCCTACCGCCAGTGGTCGCTCGATTCCGCTGTCGCAGATTGCCAAGGTCGATTTCGGTTGGGAGCCGGGCGTGATCTGGCGCGAAGGCCGCAAGTTTGCTGTCACCGTGCAGGGAGACGTCGTCGAAGGCGTCCAGGGCCCGACCGTGACCTACCAGGTCTGGCCGGAACTCGAAAGGCTGAAGGCGCGGATGCCGCCGGGCTACGGCATCGAGATTGCTGGTGCCGTGGCCGAGAGCAGCAAGGGTCAGGATTCGATCGCCGCCGGCGTGCCGGTGATGCTCTTCATCATGTTCACGCTGCTGGTGCTGCAACTGCAAAGCGTGTCCCGTGCCTTCCTGGTCGTGCTCACGGCGCCGATGGGTATCGCCGGGGTGGCCGCGGCGCTGTTGCTGCTGGACCGTCCCTTCGGATTCGTGGCGTTGCTCGGATTCATCGCGCTGGCTGGCATGATCATGCGCAATTCGGTCATCCTGATCGACCAGATCGAGCAGGACCGTGCCCGGGGCGTGCCGACCTGGGATGCGATCGTCGAGTCTGCGGTGCGGCGTTTCCGCCCCATTGTGTTGACCGCCGCGGCCGCCGTGCTGGCGATGATTCCGCTTTCTCGCAGCGTGTTCTGGGGCCCGATGGCGGTGGCGATCATGGGCGGGCTGATCGTCGCGACCGCACTGACGTTGCTGGCGCTGCCCGCCATGTACGCGGCGTGGTTCCGCGTGAAAAGGGCGCCGGCGGCGGCAGGCTAAAATCCCCGCTTTGCCGAATCGCCTTCGACAGACGGGGCCGCTGCCCAGGCAAGCGGCCCCGTTTCACATCCCGGTGCCGCGCGGGTGGCGAAATTGGTAGACGCACCAGGTTTAGGTCCTGACGCCCTTACCGGCGTGGGGGTTCGAGTCCCCCCCCGCGCACCACTGACATCAAAGACGAATAATCGAGAGACCATGCCATGACGATCCAAGTCGAAACCCTCGAGAAGCTGCAACGCCGCATCACACTGACGCTGCCGATGGCAGCGATCACCGGGGAGGTCGAAACGCGCCTGAAGAAACTGTCGCGCACAGTGCGTGCCGATGGCTTTCGCCCCGGCAAGGTGCCGATGAGTGTCGTCGCACAGCGCTACGGCTACTCGGTCCAGTACGAGGTCATGAACGACAAGGTCGGCGAAGCTTTTGCCAGTGCCGCGGCCGAGGCCAAGCTGCGCGTGGCCGGCATGCCAAAGATCACGCAGAAAGACCAGGCCGGGGAGGGTCAGATGGCCTTCGACGCGACATTCGAGGTCTATCCCGAGGTCAAGCTCGGCGATTTCGGTACGCTGTCGGTGGAGCGGGTATCCACCGAGGTCACCGAGGCCGCGATCGACAAGACGGTCGACATCCTGCGCAAGCAGCGCCGCACTTTTTCGCAGCGCCCCGCGGCCGAGGGCGCCAGCGAGAGCGACCGCGTGACCATCGACTTCGAAGGCAAGATCGACGGTGAGCCTTTTGCCGGTGGCAAGGCCGATGCGTTCCAGTTCATCGTCGGCGAGGGGCAGATGCTGCCCCAGTTCGATCAAGGTGTGCGCGGCATGAAGGCTGGCGAAAGCAAGACCTTCCCCGTGGCATTCCCGGCCGACTACCAGGGCAAGGACGTGGCGGGCAAGGAGGCCGACTTCATGGTCACGATGAAGAAGATCGAGTCACAGCATCTGCCTGAGGTCAATGAGGCGTTCGTCAAGTCGCTCGGAATCAAGGACGCAACGGTCGATGCGCTGCGTGCCGATGTCAAGAAGAATCTCGAGCGCGAGGTCAAGTTCCGCGTCCTGGCCCGCAACAAGTCGGCGGTGATGGACGCGCTGTTGGCCGGTGCGCAGCTCGACGTGCCGCAGGCGCTGGTCGAGGGCGAGACCGAGCGCATGGTCGAAGCCGCGCGTGCCGATCTCAAACAGCGAGGCGTCAAGGACGCCGACAAGGCACCGATTCCCGCCGATCTGTTCACCGCCCAGGCCGAGCGCAGGGTGCGCTTGGGCCTCGTCGTCGCCGAATTGGTGCGCGTGGCTAATCTGCAGGCCAAGCCGGAGCAGCTTCAGGCGCACATCGAGGAGATGAGCCAGAGCTACGAGAAGCCGGCCGAGGTGATGCGCTGGTACCTCAGTGATCGCCAGCGCATGGCGGAGGTCGAGGCCATCGTGATCGAGAGCAACGTAACGGCGCATGTCCTCGCCCACGCGCAGGTGACCGACAAGGTGCTACCGTTCGATGAATTGATGACGGCGTGATGGATCACCCCCGGAGCGGCTGCGCCGCACTCCCTCCAGGGGGCACCGCCGGCAGCCTTGCCAAGCCAGATCTGCAGCGGTCACTTAGAAAGAAACGATGAGCGCACTGGAAACAAAAGCTTTGGGCCTGGTGCCCATGGTGATCGAGCAGTCGGGCCGCGGCGAGCGGGCGTACGACATCTATTCGCGACTGCTGCGCGAGCGGGTGATCTTCCTCGTCGGTCCGGTCAACGATCAGACGGCCAACCTTGTCGTGGCCCAGATGCTGTTCCTCGAGAGCGAGAACCCGGACAAGGACATCTTCCTGTACATCAACTCGCCCGGTGGCAGCGTCAGCGCGGGGCTGTCGGTCTACGACACCATGCAGTTCATCAAGCCTGACGTGTCCACCTTGTGCATGGGCCTTGCTGCGAGCATGGGGGCGTTCCTTCTCGCCGCGGGCGCGAAAGGCAAGCGACTGGCCCTGCCGAACTCGCGCATCATGATCCACCAGCCGTCTGGTGGGGCCCAGGGCCAGGCGAGCGACATCGAGATCCAGGCGCGCGAGATCTTGCGGCTTCGCGAGACGCTCAACGAGATCCTGGCCGGCCGCACCGGCCAGACCCTGGACAAGATCCGCGCCGACAGCGAGCGTGACTACTTCATGTCGGCGGCCGAGGCGCAGGCCTACGGCCTTATCGATCAAGTGATCGAAAAGCGCGCCTGAGTGGCTACCGCGCCCGCAAGGGCGTGACCGGCGGCACGGATGGCCCTTTTGGGGCCTCTTTTCCCGGCCTTGGCGGGCGGGAGCGTTGCACTATGATTGGCCGACTTCCCCCAAGGCGCTTTCATGCCCGAGAAAAAAGGCAGCTCCAGCGAGAAGGTTCTGTACTGCTCGTTCTGCGGCAAGAGCCAGCACGAGGTCAAGAAGCTCATCGCCGGCCCGTCGGTGTTCATCTGCGACGAATGCATAGAGCTGTGCAACGACATCATTCGTGACGAGGTGCCGGCCGAGAGCGCGTCCGCCAAGACCGCCAAGTCGGACCTGCCGACGCCCATCGAAATCAAGAACATCCTCGACCAGTACGTGATCGGGCAGGAGGCGGCCAAGCGCACGCTGTCGGTGGCGGTCTACAACCACTACAAGCGCCTGAAGCACATGGGCGGCAAGGACGAGGTAGAGCTGTCCAAGAGCAACATCCTGTTGATCGGCCCCACGGGCAGCGGCAAGACGTTGCTGGCGCAGACACTGGCACGCCTGTTGAACGTGCCCTTCGTGATTGCTGACGCCACGACCTTGACCGAAGCCGGCTACGTGGGCGAGGACGTCGAGAACATCATCCAGAAGCTGCTGCAGAACTGCAACTACGACGTGGAGCGGGCGCAGCGCGGCATCGTCTACATCGACGAGATCGACAAGATCAGCCGCAAGGCCGACAACCCGAGCATCACACGCGACGTGTCGGGCGAGGGCGTGCAGCAGGCGTTGTTGAAGCTGGTAGAAGGCACGATGGCCAGCGTGCCGCCGCAAGGCGGGCGAAAGCACCCGAATCAGGACTTCCTGCAGATCGACACAACCAACATCCTGTTCGTCTGCGGTGGCGCCTTCGATGGATTGGAGAAGGTGATCCAGAACCGCACCGAGAAGTCCGGCATTGGCTTTGGCGCCTCGGTGCACAGCAAGACCGAGAAGCGTGCGGCCGACCTGTTCCGCGATGCCGAACCGGAAGACCTGATCAAGTTCGGGCTGATTCCCGAGTTGGTCGGCCGGTTGCCGGTCGTGGCCACGCTTGGGGAACTGACCGAGGATGCGCTGGTCCAGATCCTGACCGAGCCGAAGAACGCGCTGGCCAAGCAGTACCAGAAACTTTTCGGCATGGATGGGGTCGATCTCGAAATTCGACCGTCCGCCTTGGCGGCCATTGCGCGGAAGGCCTTGGCTCGCAAGACCGGAGCCCGTGGCCTGCGCTCGATCGTCGAGCAGGCCTTGATCGACACGATGTTCGACCTGCCCAACCTCGATGGCGTGGCCAAGGTGGTGGTCGACGAGCACAACATCGAAGAAGGCAGCAAACCGCTGCTCGTGTATCGCGAAAAGCCGTCCAAGGCCAGTGCCTGAGGCACGTCCCGGCGACTCGCGGTCTTGAAGTTTTCCCTCTCGGGCCCACGTCCGCCTGAGAAAGAGAGGTCATCCCCCATGTCTGGTCATCCCATCCTTCCCGCAGACCCGATCACGCTGCCGCTATTGCCGCTGCGCGATGTGGTGGTGTTCCCGCACATGGTCATCCCGCTGTTCGTGGGGCGACCCAAGTCGATCAAGGCGCTCGAAGCAGCCATGGAGGCGGGGCGACAGATCGTGCTGGTGGCCCAGAAGGCTGCCGGCAAGGACGAACCGAAGGCCGACGACATGTTCGACGTCGGCTGCGTGTCGTCGATCCTGCAGATGCTCAAGCTGCCCGACGGGACCGTGAAGGTGCTGGTCGAGGGTACTCAGCGTGCGACGACCGTCTCGATCACCGACACCGGGGAACACTTCGTCGCCGAGGTGCGGCCGATTCCGCCCGAACCCGACGCACGACCGGAGATCGAGGCGCTGCGCCGCGCCGTGACGCAGCAGTTCGACCAATACGTGAAGCTCAACAAGAAGATCCCCCCCGAGATCCTGACGTCCATCGCCGGCATCGACGATGCCGGGCGGCTGGCCGACACGATCGCCGCGCACCTGCCGCTCAAGCTTGAGGCCAAGCAATCGGTGCTTGACCTCGACGACGTGGGCAAGCGGATGGAAAAGCTGCTCGAGCTGCTCGAGCATGAGGTCGACATCCTGCAAGTGGAAAAGCGCATCCGCGGCCGCGTCAAGCGCCAGATGGAAAAGAGCCAGCGCGAGTACTACCTCAACGAACAGGTCAAGGCGATCCAGAAGGAACTGGGCGACGGCGAGGAAGGGGCCGATCTCGAGGAACTCGAGAAGAAGATCAAGGCGGCGCGCATGCCCAAGGAGGCGCGCAAGAAGGTCGACAACGAGCTGAAGAAGTTGAAGCTCATGTCCCCGATGTCGGCCGAAGCCACCGTCGTGCGCAACTACATCGACACCCTCGTCAACCTGCCCTGGAGCAAGAGGACCAAGATCAAGCACGACCTCAAGCACGCGGAGGACGTCCTCAACGAGGACCACGCAGGGCTTGACAAGGTCAAGGAGCGCATCCTCGAGTACCTCGCGGTGCAGCAGCGCGTCGACAAGGTCAAGGCGCCTATTCTGTGCCTGGTCGGGCCTCCGGGCGTGGGCAAGACCTCGCTTGGCCAGAGCGTGGCGCGTGCCACCGGGCGGAAATTCGTTCGCATGGCGCTGGGCGGCGTGCGCGACGAGGCCGAGATCCGTGGCCACCGTCGCACGTACATCGGCTCGATGCCGGGCAAGATCCTGCAGAGCCTGACAAAGATCGGCACGCGCAATCCGCTGTTCCTGCTTGACGAGGTCGACAAGCTGGGCATGGACTTCCGTGGCGATCCGTCGTCTGCGCTGCTCGAAGTGCTCGATCCCGAGCAGAACCACACCTTCAGCGACCACTATGTCGAGGTCGACTTCGACCTGTCGGACGTGATGTTCGTGGCCACCTCAAATTCGATGAACATCCCTCCCGCCCTGCTGGACCGGATGGAAGTGATCCGTCTGTCGGGTTACACCGAAGACGAGAAGGTCGACATCGCCCAGCGCTACCTGCTGCCCAAGCAGATGAAGAACAATGGTGTGAAGGAGACCGAGTTGATCGTCGAAGAATCGGCGGTGCGGGGGATCATTCGCTACTACACCCGCGAGGCGGGCGTGCGCTCGCTCGAGCGCGAGATCAGCAAGATCTGCCGCAAGACGGTCAAGGGCCTGCAGCTAAAGAAGTACGACGGCCGCGTGACTGTCGCAGAGGACAATCTCAACGAGTTTCTGGGCGTGCGCAAGTTCGACTACGGGCGCGCCGAGAAGAAGAATCAGGTCGGCCAGGTGGTGGGTTTGGCCTGGACCGAGGTCGGCGGCGACCTGCTGACGATCGAGGCCGCAGTGATGAACGGCAAGGGCAACATCATCCGCACCGGCCAGCTGGGCGATGTGATGAAGGAGTCTGTCGAAGCCGCACGATCGGTCGTGCGGGCGCGCGCGCGCCGCCTGGGCATCAAGGACGAGTTGTTCGAGAAGAAGGACATCCACATCCACGTGCCCGACGGCGCGACGCCCAAAGATGGGCCAAGCGCCGGTGCGGCGATGACGACGGCTTTCGTCTCGGCGCTGACCGGCATTCCGGTGCATGCCGATGTGGCGATGACGGGCGAGATCACCTTGCGCGGCGAGGTCACTGCGATCGGCGGCCTGAAGGAGAAGCTGCTCGCGGCACACCGCGGCGGCATCAAGAAGGTCATGATTCCGGAGGACAATGTCAAGGACCTGCAGGACATCCCCGAGAACGTGAAGAACCACCTGGAGATCATCCCGGTCAAGTGGATCGACCGGGTGCTCGAAGTCGCGCTCGAAACGGTGCCGCAGCCGCTGCCGGACGAGGAACCCGTGGTGGAGGCGGCCAAGCCGGCCGCCTCCACCGAGGGCTCGTCCTTGGACGTCAGGGCCCATTGAACTCTCGCTA
>JAOUIM010000156.1 GCA_029884035.1 Aquincola sp.
CTCGAGCGCCACTGCCTCGGCCAGGCTCGAGCGGCTGCCCGCGTCGATCACGCGGCGTGTCGCGGCCAGCGCGCGGCTGGGCATCGTGGCCAGGCGCTGCGCCGTCGCCATCGCCGTGTCCATCAACGCCGCATCGTCAACGCATTTCCAGATCAGGCCGATCCGCTCGGCTTCCTCGGCCGTCAGCTTGTCGCCCGTCATCGCCAGACCGATCGCGCGTGCGCGACCTACGAGCCGCGGCAACAGCCAGCTGCCGCCCGCATCGGGTACCAGGCCGATCTTGCTGAAGGCCTGGATGAAGCTCGCGCCGCGCGCTGCGAAGCAGATGTCGCAACCGATGGCGACGTTGGCGCCCGCACCGGCGGCGACGCCATTGACTGCGGCGATCGTCGGCACCGGCATCGCGAACAGCCGCTCGGCCAGCGGCCGGTAGCGCTGCTCGATCACCGCACCGACATCGGGCACGCCTTCGCCGGCCATCGCCGGGTCGTTCAGGTCCTGCCCGGCACAAAAACCCCGACCCGCGCCGGTGAGCACCAGTGCGCGCACCGATACGTCGGCCGCCGCGTCATCGAGCGCGGCAATGAGCCGCCCGTGCATCTCGGCAGTGAAGCTGTTCAGCGCAGCCGGACGGTTGAGCGTGAGCACACGGACCGGGCCATGCGTGGCGATGAGCAGGGAGGCGGTGTCGTCCGACATGCAGCATTCCATTCATTGACCGACCGGTCGGTCGATCATACGATCTGCCGAGCCTTCCACTGTTCAGGACCAATCCCGATGCCCTGCTACGCGATCGACGGACTCGTGCCGGTGGTGGACCCGCACGCCTATGTGCATCCCATGGCAGTGCTGATCGGCGACGTCTGGATCGGACCGGGCGTCTACGTCGGTCCCTGCACCAGCCTGCGCGGCGACTTTGGACGGCTGGTGCTCGAGGCCGGAAGCAACATCCAGGACAACTGCACGATGCACGGCTTTCCCGGCGCCGACACGCTGGTGGAGGCCGACGGCCACATCGGCCACGGCGCGGTCCTGCACGGCTGCGTCGTGCGGCGCGGTGCGCTGGTCGGCATGAACGCGGTGGTGATGGACGATGCCGAGATCGGCGAGCAGGCGATCGTGGCGGCCTGCGCGTTCGTGCGCGCCGGCATGAAAGTGCCGCCGCGCACTCTGGTGGCCGGCATGCCCGGCAAGGTGCTGCGCGAGCTGACCGCGCACGAGATGACCTGGAAGCACGACGGCACGCAGCTGTACCAACGGCTGGCTCAGCGCTGCCGCGCGACGCTGCACGAGGTGATGCCGCTGGCGACCGACAGCCGTGACCGGCGCCGCCTCACCGAAGAGGAGCTCGGTCCCGGCGTGATGCCGCTGATCTCGACGCGGCGCTGAGCCGGCTTGCTCAGCGCTCGGCCGCGCGCACCGCGTCCACCGCGTCCAGCACCGCCTCCGGCGTCGCCGGTGCGCGCAGCGGCGGGTCCACCCGGTGCCCGCCCACCGCCGAGACCGCATCGCGGATCGCGAGCAGCGCCGAGAACGGCAGCAGCAGCGGCGGCTCACCGACCGCCTTGCTGCGGTGGATCGTGTCGGCGGGGTTGGGCGCGTCGAACAGCGCGGTTCGGAAGTGCACCGAAGGCATGTCGTTCGCGGTCGGGATCTTGTAGGTACTCGGCGCGTGGGTCAGCAGCACGCCGCTCTTCGGATGCCACACCAGCTCTTCCATCGTCAGCCAGCCGTAGCCCTGGATGTAGGCGCCTTCGACCTGGCCGATGTCGATTGCCGGGTTCAGGCTGGTACCCACGTCGTGCAGCAGGTCGGCCGCGAGCAGCTTGTGCTCTCCCGTCAGCGTGTCGACGATGACTTCGCTGACCGCCGCGCCGTAGGCGAAGTAGAAGAAGGGTTTGCCGGTCATCGTCTCGCGGTTCCACGACAGGCCGGGCGTGGCGTAAAAGCCGTCGCTCCACAGCTGCACGCGCGCCACGTAGGCTGCCTGCACCAGCTCCCCGAAGGGGATGTCACGGCGGCCGCCGAACTTCTGGTCCGCAAAGGCGTCGAGCCGCGCGCGGATCTTCCGCGCCGCGTCCTGCGCGGCCTTGCCATTGAGGTCGGCACCGGTGGAAGCGGCTGTGGCCGAAGTATTGGCCACCTTCTGCGTGTCGGTCGCGGTGCAGCGCACCGATGCCAGCGGAATCCCCAACTCGTGCGCCACCACCTGCGCCACCTTGGTGTTGACGCCCTGGCCCATCTCGGTGCCGCCGTGGTTCACCAGCACCGAACCGTCGGTGTACACGTGCACCAGCGCGCCGGCCTGGTTGAAGTGGTTGACGTTGAACGAGATGCCGAACTTGACTGGCGTGAACGCAATGCCGCGCTTCAAGACCGGGCTCGCCTCATTGAACGCCGCGATCTCGGCGCGACGCTCACGGTAGCGGCTGGTCGATTCCAGCCGATCGGTCAACGGCTGCAGGATGTTGTCCTCGACCGTCTGCTGGTACGGCGTCACGTTGTTGGCGCCCACGCCGTAGAAGTTGGCGCGCCGCACATCGAGCGGGTCGCGGCCCAGCCGGCGCGCGATGCTGTCGAGGATGAACTCGATGGCGATCGCGCCTTGCGGCCCGCCGAAGCCGCGGAACGCGGTGTTGCTCTGGGTGTTGGTGCGGGCGCAGTAGCCATGCATCGACACATTGGGCAGCCAGTACGCGTTGTCGAAATGACAGATCGCACGCGTCATCACCGGCGGCGACAGGTCGGCCGAGAAGCCGGCGTTGGCGATCAGGTCGATCTCGACACCGAGCACCCGACCCGATTCGTCGTAGCCGACCTCGAAGTCGAATTCGAAGCCGTGGCGCCGGCCGGTGGCCATGAAGTCGTCGTCACGGTCCAGGCGCAACTTGACCGGCCGATTCAGCGTCTTCGCGGCGAGCGCGGCGACGCAGGCGAACAGTGCCGACTGCGACTCCTTGCCACCGAAGCCACCGCCCATGCGGCGGCATTGCACATGCACCTGGTTCGCCGCGAGTCCGAGCGCGTGCGTGACCACCTGCTGCATCTCGGTCGGATGCTGCGTCGAGCAGTGCAGCAGCACGCCGTCGTCCTCGAGCGGGATTGCGTAGCTGATCTGGCCCTCGAGGTAGAACTGCTCCTGCCCGCCGATCGACAGTTGGTCCCTCAGGCGATGAGGTGCGCCAGCGATCGCCCGGCGCGCATCGCCGCGTGCCAGATGCATCGGTGGCACGACGTAGGCTTTCGCGCCGTGCGCCTCGCGTGCGGTCAGCAGCGCTGGCAGCGGCTCGATCGTCACGAACTCCCTGGCACGCGCCGCCACGCGACGGGCGACGCGGCGGTCCTCGGCGATCAACGCGAACACCGGCTGGCCGAGGAAGTGCACAGCGCCCTGCGCGAGGATCGGGTCATCGCCTTTGACGATCGGCGCGCAATCGTTGGGGCCGGGAATGTCAGCGGCGGTGAACACGGCCACGATGCCCGGCTCGGCGCGCAGCCGCTCGACATCGATCGCCACGAGGCGGCCATGGGCCACCGGCGACAGTCCGAGCGCGCAGTGCAGCGTGCCCTCGAGCTCGCGGATGTCATCGGTGTAGGTCGCCTCGCCAGCCACGTGCAGATGAGCCGACTCGTGCGCGCGGTCGCTACCCACCTGCGCCGCGGCGGCCACGAGGAACGGCTCGGCCTGCTTGTTCATGCGGTCGTCTCCCGTGCGAATACCGACACCTGTGCCGGCGCGAGCGGCGTGTCGCGCCGCGTCTCCAGCCAGAAGCGGCGCAGCAGGTTGGCCGCGGCCCGCTGGCGGTACGACGCGCTCGCACGCAGGTCGGTGATCGGTGTGAAGTCGCGCGCCAGAGCCGAGGCGGCGGCATCGGCTGCCGCCTCGGTCCAGGGCTGACCGCGCAGCGCGGCCTCGGCATGCGCGGCACGCTTGACGATCGCGGCCATGCCGCCGAAGGCAAGGCGCGCATCGCGCACTATCCCCGCGGCATCGAGCGTGAGCGACAATCCCGCCGCCAATCCCGAGATGTCGCTGTCGAATCGCTTGGACAGCTTGTACGTGCGCAGGTGCGTGTGCGCGGGCAGCGGCACCTCGATCTCGCGCACGAATTCGCCGGGCTCGAGCGCGTTCTTCATGTAATCAAGGTAGAAGGCGTCGAGCCTCACGCGACGCCGGCGCGATCCGCGCTGGACAACGACACTGGCGTCGAGCGCAATCAACACCGGCGCGCCGTCGCCGATCGGTGAGCCATTGGCGACATTGCCGCCCATCGTCCCGGCATGGCGCACCGGCGGCGAGGCGAAGCGCAGCCACATCTCGGCAAGTTCGGGATGGCGCGCCGCGAGTGCACTCCAGGCGGCTTCGAGCGATGCCGCCGCGCCGATCACGAGCGTGCCATCGGCGCGCGCTTCGATGCGCGACAGCTCGGCGATGCCGGTGGTCGCGATCAGCAGCGGCAGCGCCTTGTGCTGCTTGTTGACCCACAGGCCGATGTCGGTGCAGCCGGCGAGCAGACGCGCATGCGGATGCGCGTCGTACAGCGCGGCGAGCGCATCGGCGCTGCGCGGCACGAGGCATCGCGCGCCGCGCGCGTCGGTGTAGGCCAGCGGCGGGTCGACCGCGAGCGTGTCGAGCGCCTGAGCGATCGCCGCATCGGGCAGCACGACCGCGGGCAGCTCAAACATGCGCTGCGCCGCATCGAGGATCGGGCGGTAGCCGGTGCACCGGCACAGGTTGCCCGCCAGGTCGTCGGCGACCTGCTGGCGCGACGGTGCCTTGGGCGCGGCGCGATCGCGCTCGTAGACATGCACCATCGACATCACGAAGCCGGGTGTGCAGAACCCGCACTGCGAACCGTGGCAATCGATCATCGCTTGCTGCGCCGGGTGCAGTGCGGCGCCGCAGGCCTGTGCGGCCGGCTTCAGGCCCTCGACCGTGAGCACGGCCTTCCCGTCGAGCATCGGCAGCAACTGGATGCAGGCATTGACGTTCTTCCAGCGCACGCCGGCGCCCTGCCTGTCACCCACCAGCACGGTGCAGGCGCCGCAGTCGCCCTCGGCACAGCCTTCCTTGGTGCCGCAATCGCGGGCGTCCTCGCGCAGCCAGTCGAGCAGCGTGCGCGTGGTGTCGGCGCCCCTCACCTCGACGATGCGGCCGCGGTGGACGAAGCGGATCGGCCGCTCGACGCAGCCGCCCATGACAGTGGTTGTGAGGCCCTGGGACATACCCGAACCTTACGCCGCGGGCACCGAATGTGCATACGATGCCCCTGATGCCGTGTATGCGGGGGCCCGTATGTCCGTGAGACCGTCGCCGACGAAGATGCCCAAGGTCGACCTCCAGCTCGTCAAGGTTCTGCATACCGTGATCACCGAAGGCAGCGTCTCGCGCGCCGCGCTCAGGCTCGCCAGCACCCAGCCCGCCGTCAGCGCACAGTTGAAGCGGCTGCGCGCGCTGACTGGCGACGCGCTGCTGGTGCGCTCGGGCGCCGGACTGGCGCCGACCGCCACAGCGCTGTCGCTGGTGGAGCCGGCGGCGACGATCCTGCGCGAGGCCAACGCGATCTTCGGCGAGCGCCGCGCCTCGCGCGCCTTCGATCCCACCACGAGCGCAGCCACGTTCACGATTGCCGCGAGCGACTACCTCGACCCACTGTTCCTGCCCGAGCTGGTGGCGCGGCTGCAGCGCGAGGCACCCAACGCCCACATCGACCTGCACCCGCTGTCGCCGGACTACGACTACCGCAAGAGCCTGGCGCGCGGCGAGCTCGACCTCGTGGTCGGCAATTGGCTCGAACCACCGGGCGAGCTGCACCTGTCGCGCCTGATCACCGACGAGATCGTGTGCCTGGTCGGCGAAGACCACCCCGCGGCACGAAACCCGCGGAGCTGGAACGAGGCGCGGTATCTGGATTCGCAGCATGTGGCGCCGACCTTCTTTGCGCCGGGCCTGCGCGGCGTGATCGACGAGCACCTGGCCAGCGTGGGGCTGGACCGCCGCATCGTCGTGCGCAGCCCGCATTTCGGGCTGATTCCGCTGATGCTGGCGCAGACCCATCTCGTGCTGACGACCGGGCGCCTGTTCTGCACCCGTTATGTCGACGCGCTGCCGCTGAAGATCCTGCGCTGCCCGATCGAGTTCCCGCCGCTGAGCTACTACCAGCTCTGGCACGACGTGACGCATGCCAGCGCCTCGGGCCGCTGGCTGCGCGAGCAGGTGCGCGAAGTGGCACGCACGCTGGCCAGCCACGCGCTGCCCGCCCGGCGGAGGACAGCGGCGTGAGCATGCGCGGCGCACGGCGCCCTGGGGGCCCGACCACGCGGCTCGCCATTCGCGCGGACCTGCTCGACTTCACGGCCGACCCCGGCTGGAGCGCGGCCGACGATGCCCCGGGTCTGCGCTATCGCGCCGACCATTGGCTGCTGGTCGAGGACGGCCGCGTCGCCGGCGTGCAGCCCGGTGCGCCCGACGCGAGCTGGCAGCGCCAGGACCACATGGGGCGACTGCTGATGCCGGGCTTCGTCGACACGCACGTGCACATGCCGCAGCTCGAGGTCATCGCGAGCTACGGTGCTGAATTGCTCGAGTGGCTGAACACCTACACCTTTCCCGCCGAGCGGCGCTATGCCGACGCAACGGTGTGCGAAGCGGGGGCGCAGCGGTTTCTCGATGCGCTGCTCGCGCACGGCACGACATCGGCGGTCGTGTTCCCGACGGTGCACCCGGGCAGCGCGGACGCGCTGTTCGCCGCGGCACAACAGCGAGGCATGCGCGTGATCGCCGGCCAATGCCTGATGGACCGCCATGCGCCGGCCGACCTGACGGTGGCCGTGGAGCGGGCGGAGGCCGACAGCGAGGCGCTGATCGCGCGCTGGCACGGCAGGGACCGGCTCGCCTACGCGGTGACGGTGCGATTCGCGCCGACCTCGACCGACGCGCAGCTGGCGATGGCCGGGCGCCTGCTCGCCCGCCACGACGGCCTGTACATGCAGACGCATGTGGCAGAGAACCGCGCCGAGCTCGCCTGGGTGGCCGAACTGTTCCCCAACGCGCGCAGCTATCTCGACGTGTATGCGCGCCATGGCCTGCTCGGCACGCGCTCGGTGCTCGCGCACGGCATCTGGCTCGACGCGACCGACCGCGACGCCCTCGCGCGCTCGCGCTCGCAGATCGCCCACAGCCCGAGCTCCAACCTCTTCCTCGGCTCGGGACTCATGCCCTGGCGGGCGCACGAGGACGCCGGCGTGCCGGTCAGCCTGGCCACCGACGTGGGTGGCGGCACGAGCCTCGCAATGCTTCGCACGCTGGCCGACGCGTACAAGGTTCAGGCGCTGCAGCATGTGAGGCTGCCGGCTTGGAAGGCGCTGTACACCGCCACCCGTGGCGCCGCGCACGCGCTCGGGCTGGACAGCGAGATCGGTTCGTTCGACACCGGCTGCACCGCCGACCTCGCGCTGTGGGACTGGGCGCACGGGTCGGTCGCCATCGCGCGCGACGATGCGGCACGGACCTTGCACGAACGCGTGTTCGCGTGGATGACGCTCGCCGACGAACGCAATCTCCAGGCCACGTGGGTGGCCGGCC
The DNA here is from genome assembly GCA_029884035.1 of Aquincola sp. Lineage (GTDB taxonomy): Bacteria > Pseudomonadota > Gammaproteobacteria > Burkholderiales > Burkholderiaceae_C > CADEEN01. The sequence continues at coordinate 7,586 of JAOUIM010000156.1, forward strand.
AACCGCTGTACCGCACACCGGAGACGACGACATGACAGCGCCCCCCAGACTCGAGCTGAAGAACATCAGCAAGCAGTACCCAGCGGTCAAGGCCAACGACAACGTGAGCCTCACGGTGCAGGCCGGCGAAATCCACGCGATCCTCGGCGAGAACGGCGCCGGCAAGAGCACGCTGATGAAGATCGTGTTCGGCGCGGTGCAGCCCGACGAGGG
>JAOUIM010000157.1 GCA_029884035.1 Aquincola sp.
CGCAACGAGCCGGATCGTGTCGTCGTCGTTGTCGGGCGTGCGCACAGGCGCCGTGGCAGGCAGCCTGCGAATCATGTGCAGCACGGCATCGTCCATGCCCCACCAGCGGGCCACCGCCAGGCCCATCGCCTCGATGTCCCCCCCGAGCACCGCAAACGCCGCCGCCTGCTCGGGCAGGCCGGGGTCGTCGGGCTCGCCATCGCGTGTTGCGGGCGCAGGCTGCATCAACCTGCGAACCTGACGCATCTCCTCGGGAAAGTGGTACTGCACGACCAGGCGACCGAGGTTCTGCATCAGCGCGACCAGCGACACCATCTCGGCGTCATAGCCCGAGGGGCGCAATGCCTGGGCCAGTCGCGCGGCGCGTTGCGCCAGCGACAGCGTGTGTTCGAGATCGACCGAGCCGGCATCGTCCAGTGGTCCGGGCCAATGACGCAAGCCGAGCGCACAACGGCGCACGCCATCGAGTCCGATCATTGCGATGGCACGCCTGACAGTGAGCACCGGGCCGTTGCCCGAGACCTGCGTGCCGCGCACCGAAGCGGTGTTGACGGTGCGCAGCAGCTCGAAACTGAGCGCCGGGTCGCGCAGCACGACCTGCGCCAGTTCCTCGGTGTGTTCGCGCTCCATCAGCGCGAGCCGGGCCGCGCGCTGCGCCCCGTCGCGCAGCGCCGGGAGGGCGCCGATCTGGCGCACGCGCTCGATCAGTTGCGCGTGGGCATTGCCGTCCTGCTGCGACTCGACCTCGATCCATCCTTCGAGGGCGCGAGCCAGAGTGCGTGCGTTGCGGTAGCGCTGGCGCGTGTGGCGGTCGGTCGCGCGATTCGCGATCGCGCGCAGCACGTCAGGCACCGGGCGGGGCAGGTCCCAGCCCAGCCGGATCGGCTCGCGGCCTTCGGGCGCGAGGCGCGCCAGCGCCTTGCCGATGTCGGGCTCATCCAGTGCGGGGGTGCCCGCGAGCAACCCGTGCATGACGATGGCCAGCGCGAGCACGTCACGTTCGGCGGCCTGCCGCAATGCCCGGCGCGCGTCGCTCGCCGAGCGTTCGTCTTCGGGCAACGGGTCGCTCGTCGCGTGCTCGGCCGCCGCGACTTCGATCCCCATGACGCGCAGCTGGCCGTTGTCGGCGAGCGCCAGCAGCCAGGGCTGCACGTCGTGGTGCGCGTGGCCGGCATCGTGCACGAACGCGAGGCCGGCAGCAGCCTGCTGCATCCAGCGTGCGATGTCCGTCGGCAATTCGCCGCTTCGTTGTTCGCGCGTGTTGCGCTCGGCCAGCGTCGGCCCGATCGCGAGATCGTAGGCGACGTACGGCCAGTGCTCCTGCTCACCGACCTCGACCGCAGGCGCGAGGTTCGGGTGCGACACGCGTGCAGCGCGCCGCGCGCGGTCGAGCCAGTCGGCAAGCTCCTGCTTGCCCGCCGGCTGGCGTCGCGGCAACACGAGCGTGAGGTCCTGCCGGGTACGGGGATCCCAGGCCTGCCACGCCATGCAGCGCGCGCTGCGGCCCCGCAGTGCGCGCAGCTCGAAGCGACCGAGCCGGTGCACGGCAGCGACAGCAGCGCCAGGCAGCGGCGCGTGGGATGAGTCGGCGAACGAGGACATCGTCGAGGCAGATTGCCTGTCGATTGGAACGCCCGCCGCTCCATGGCGAAGCCGTGAAGTGGCTTGGCTTTTCGGCCCAGATCGGATCGCTAGGGTGCAAGCTCGACCAGTTCACCGCGCCCGGTGATGAAGGCCGCGCGCACCGGTTCGCCCGGCACCAGCCGGGCCACGGCGTCGCGGTAGGCGCCTAGCTGCACCCAGTTGTCCGGATCGTCCCCGGGCGCCGCGGCGACCTTGTAGTCGAGCACCCACCAGCAGCCGCCGTCGGGGCCCGCCAGACGCACCAGGCGGTCGATCCGGCGTAGCTCACCGCCATCGGAGGCGATCGGCACCTCGTTGGCGGCCCACGCAATTACGGTCGGATCGAAGAAGTGCCGGCAGACGGGGCTGTCGAGGATGCGCGCCCCCGCCGCTGCCACCGTGCCCGCGTCGGCCACGCCAAAGGCCGAGGCAGCCGCCTGCGCCAACGCGGTACGGTCCGCCCGCGCGTCGTGCGATGCCCACTCGAGCCAACGGTGAACCGCCTGACCCAATCGCGCCGCTGCATCGTCCGCCGCGTCTGTTGACTCGACAATCTCCGGGCGCGGCGCCAGGATCGGAAGGCTGACCAGCTCGGCGGCATCGTGCGCCGCCGCAACTCGTGGCGGTGGCTCAGGCGTCCACGCGAGCGCATGCGGCTGCAGTCGCTGCCACCACGAGCCGGCAGCGCTGCCCTGGTGCGGCGGCGTGCGGCTCACGACAATGCGCTGCTCGGCCCGCGTGAGCGCGACGTACAGCGCATTGGCCTCCTCGCGCTCGCGCGCAGCAGTCTCGTCCGCCAACAGCACGCGCAGCGACGGCGGACAGCGGGCCTCGGCGGCAATGAAGGCCGCCCGTCGCGGCCACTTCGCCTCGACCGGCCAGTCGACGAGCAGCGTGGCCGTGTCGCTCCTTGGCGTCTCGGGTTCCGTGTCCATCAGGAAGACGATCCGCGCCTCCAGCCCCTTGGCGCCGTGGATCGTGAGCAGTTGCACCGCGTCGGACTGCGTGGCACGCGGCGCCTCGATGCGACGACGTCGCAAAGCGCGTACGAAGTTGTAGGGAGTGGCGAAGCGAGCGCCGTCCAGCGCCAGCGCGGTGGCCAGCAGCGCATGGACCGCATCGACAGCGCGACCGCGCGCGGCGGGGGGGACCGCCGCGACCAGACGCGGCAGCAGTTCACCCTCATGGACGATGCGGTCAAGCAGGTCGTGCGGCGGCAAGGTGGCCGCGGCGCGGCGCCATTGCGAGAACAGGCGCGCGGCACGCTCGATCTCGGGGCTCGCGCCGGCCGGCTCGCCCGCGATACGCATCAGCGCCGGCCACCAGCCGCCCGCGGCCCGCGCGCGCGCAGCCAGATCGAGGAGCGCGCCATCGGACACGCCGAATAGCGGGCTGCGCAGCGCCCGCGCAAGCGAGAGCGACTGCCCCGGCGAAGCGAGCACATCGATCACCGCCAGCAGATCTTGCGCCTCGGCCAGGCTGGCCAGCGGCATGTCCTCCGGCGCAACGAAGGGCAGGTGATGCGTAGCCAGCGCGCGCGCCAGCAGCCGAAGCGGCTCGCGCCTGCGGGCGAGCACCATGATTGCCCCCGGCTCGACACCTTCGCCGCGCACCAGTGCATCGATCGCCAGCGCGACTGTGGCGGCCTCGGCCTCTCGGATGACCGCCTGCGGCTCGTGGCGAGGCATGGTCAGCGAAGGGCGCCACACCCGTGCGGGCTCGCCCTCCTCACGGCCGCGTGCCGCGCGAACCCGCTCCGGTGCCGGCAGCGCGGCCAGCGCTGCAGGGCCCGAGGCTGCAGGCGCTTGCGTCGTGTGCGGCCGCCAACCCGACACACCACCAGGGGCCGGCCAGGACCCGAACACCGCATTGATGGCGTCCACTACGGCGGGTGCGCAGCGCCGTGTGTGATCGCAGGCAGCCAGCGTTCCGCCGAGCGCCTGCACCACGAAGCGCTGGGCGGCCTCGAACACACGGGGCTCCGCGCGTCGGAAACGATAGATGCTCTGCTTGGGGTCGCCGACGATGAACAGCCGCGGCCCGTCGGCGCCGGCCCCCGCATAGGACGACAGCCATGCGTGCAAGGCGTGCCATTGCAGCGGACTCGTGTCCTGGAACTCGTCGATCAGAAGGTGGCTCACGCGTGCGTCGAGCCTCTCCTGCACCCAGCCGGATAGCGTGTGATCGGCCAGCAGCGCGAGCGCGACACGCTCCAGGTCGGCCATGTCGACCAGGCCGCGCCGCTGCTTGAGCGCCGCATAGTGCGCAAACAGCACGCGCGACAGGCGCACCATGGCCACGTGGTCCCCGTGCGCCTCGAACTGGGCCACCGCGTCGGCCATACGGTCGAGCTCCTCGCACAGCGCCTGCTGCGCCGTCAGGTCGCCGAGCTGCTTGCGCGGCGTGCCCGCCCCGCCGTCGGTGAACATTGCGGCGCGCAGCGCCCCGAAGGCATCGCGGTCGTCGGCCAGTGACATGGCATCGACCAGACCGTGTGCGGCCTCATCGGACAGCTTCTTGCCGCGCAGGCTCAGAGACTGTGCGAGGAACTCCACGCGGGCAGCGAACGCCGCATCGCGCACACGCGACGCGGGATGCACGGCGCTGCCCGCGTCGATCGATGCAGCCAGCGTGCCCGCCTCGTCGGCCAGTTCGATCTCGGCCCGTCGATCCAGCGCCGACGACAGCCAGCGCGACAGCATCGCGCGGCCGTGTCGCTGCGATAGCAGCCTGTAGTCCGCGAGCCGATCGGCATCGGAACGTACCGCCGCATGAAACGAGCGCATCAGTTCGGGCCGGTGGTCGTCGATGTCTTCCACCAGGGCGAGGCCCGGCGCCAGACCCAGGCTCGCCAGCAGGTCCAGCGGCGCAGCCTGGAGCAGTTGCAAGAACCAGGCGTGGAAGGTGTGCACCTCGACCGCGCGACCCTCGACGAGGACGCGTTCCTGCAGGCCGATCAGGGTGCCCGCCCGTGTTGCTGCGTCGGGCGCTGCCACGCCGCGCAAGCGCAACTCGGCCGCGGCCTCGTCGGGCGAGAGGCGCGAGAACGCATCGAGCCACTCGGCCAGGCGCGTGCGCATCTCCCCCGCGGCCTTTCGCGTGAACGTGATCGCGAGGATCTCCTGCGCCGGCGTGCCCCCGAGCAGCGCGCGCACGATGCGCGACACCAGCATCCAGGTCTTTCCCGCGCCCGCACAGGCCTCGACCACGACGTGGCGGCGCGGGTCGCAGGCCACCGAGTAGAAGCGATCGCGGGTCGCGGCCGCGCCGTCGAGCGTGTAGGCGGGACCGGTCACGTTGCGTCTGCCCAGTGGTCGCGACGGCACAGACCGCGCATTTCACAGTGCTCGCAGACATCACCTTCGCCGAGTGCGGGCGCACCGGCGCCGTTGCGCAACGCGTCGAGGTCGGCGGCCAGGCCCTCGATCAGCTGGGCCGCACTGCGCGCCGGATCGGGGTGCTCGATCGCCCGCGGCGGCTTGCGTTCGTCCAGCGCGAGATAGATGGCGCGCGGTGGCGGCTCGTGCGGCTCGTCGGTCAGCAGCGCGGCATAGAACGCGAGCTGGGTGTCCTCGAGTGGCTCCTTGACCCTGCGCGCAAGCGCCTCGGTGCGGCCGGTCTTGTAGTCGATCACCATCGCACCACCATGGCGGTGCCGGTCGATGCGGTCGAGCCGCCCGTCGAGCTGCAGGCCGTCCAGTTCGGGAGGCGCAATCGCACGCGCCTGCTCGCCGCAGGCATAGCGCCAGCCTTCGGCCTCGCGCGCGTGCAGCCAGTCGAGGTAGCTCGCAGCGAGGCGGTCGAAAGCGGCATCAAAGGGCAGCATCGCGTCGGCATCGAGCTGCTGCTCGGCGAGCGCACGTTGCGCGATCTCGCGCAGGCGGCGGTGTTCGGCCGCGGGGCCCGCGGACGGCGCGTCACGACGCTCCGCGTGAAACGCGTGCAGCACGGCATGCAGCCAGCGGCCCTGGTCGCGCTTGCCAGGCTCGGTCTCCAGCTCGATGGCCTGCGCCAGTCCAAGACCGACGCGCGCAAAGAAGCGGTACGGGCACTCGCGCAGGGCCTCGACGCTGCTGGCCGACAGCCGCGAGGGCAACGCCTCGGCCATCGAGGGTGCCGGGCGCCGCACGGGGCGTGGTTCGATGCGCGTCGTCGGAAACTGCACCGCCTCGTCGCTGGGCACCGGTTGGTGGCAACGGCGTCGGGCCTGCACGGCCAGCCCGATCAACGGACTCGGCGCAAGCGCCTCGGCCTCGTCGTGCGTTCGCCGCAACAACGTGATCCACGGCAGGCGCAGCAGCTGAGCAAAGGCCAGCCGCTCGCGCTCGCGCCGCGCTTGGGCATCGGGCAGGCCCAACTCGCGTCGCGTGGGTTCGGACAGCAGACCCAGTGCACTCGCGCCGCGTCCAAGGTGGGTCTCGTCGCAACCAGGGAACACGACCGCGCCGAAGGGGCGCAGTGGCACGTGCGACAGGGGTGTGATCACCACCTGAGGCGACGCAGGCGCGGCCGGCAGGTAACTTGTCTCCTCGAGCGTGGCTGTGACCCACTCCGTGAACCCGGCCAGGTCGAGCGGCGTACTCGCGTTAAACGCATGCCCCACCGCGCCGCACGCGACGGGTTCAATCCGCAATGCTGCAAGTACCGCGCGGCCTGCCGGATCTGCTCTCAAAGACGACATCAGCCGCGGTGTCGCGCGCTCGAGTGCACGCAGCCAGTCACCGAGACGGCGCGCTCCCCGGCCACCACCGAGGTCCGTGAGGCGGCCACGCGCCGCCCGCCACCAGGCCAGCGCGTCCGCATCGGGGGTCCGCTCCCGCCGCCACGCGGCCTCCAGCGTATCGAGCAGGTCATCGTCGGACTGCTCGGCCTTGAGGGCATCCAGCATCGCGTCGCGTCCGGCATCCTGCGCTGCGGCTCGCAGCACGGCCATCAATCGCGCGGCGGAGCGTGTGGTCGACAATGTCCACCCGGTCTCGTCAGCGAGCGCCACGCCGGTGCGCTCGAGCAGTGCGCGGATGCGGCGCACGACGAGGCGATCCTCGGCGACCAGTGCGACGGGCACTTGGCCCGCCTCGACGGCGCGCACGACCGCGAGCGCCGCGGCCATGGCTTCCTCTTCGAGACCATGGGCATGCCGCAAGACGGGCGCGGGCCCAACCGCCACCGCATCGAACGGCGACTTCGGGTCCGGATCCGTTTCGACCCGCCAGGCCGCCACGCCCTGGGCCGCACCGTGCGCGAGGAGTCGTTCGGCGAGGGGATCCGCCCCACCGGCCTGGATGATGACCCACGCCGCAGGGCGAAGAATCCATAGCGCTGCCGCTGGCTCATGCGTCGCGCCTGCCGCCCACTCGAGCGCCCAGCGCGCAAGCAGCCGCTCGGTGCCGCCAGGCCCCTGTATCGCGGGCAGCGCCGCGCGTGCCGCCTGCCACCATGCATCGCGATCGTGCGGGACGCTGGCATGGGCGGTCTCCAGCAACGCATGAGCAGTCTCGACGATGTCACGCACCGCAGCGTCGAACGCGCGCCGATCCTGCTTGGCCCAGAGGCGGCCCAGGGGTTCCCTCTGGAGGAGCGATGCGGCGGCCAGCCGATCGATCGAGCGGTCCAGCATCGGCCCATCCGCCACGGTGCCTTGCGGCGGCGCAAGCGATTCGGCCAGCGTGCGCAGGGTCTCGACACGGGGCTGCCAGCCCTCTGACTGCGCGAAGGCGCCACGCGCCACCCCCAACAGTCCCGCATGTGGCACGAGCACGACCACATCTCGAGCGGGCACGCCAGCGGCCAACCACGCCGCACGCAGTTCGGCAACGAGGCGTGGCCACAGCGTCCTGTCGACCGCGCCGCCGTTAAATTGCAGACGCACTATCGAAGCCATAGAGAAGGGTGGGACGGGGGCCCGGCGCGGTGGGCGCTGCTGTGTCAGAATCGTTCTGTCCGGGTCGTGCGTGACGCCCGGCGCGAAGGGACAAGCGATGAGCAGCGAGTTGATCAAGCATGTGACCGATGCGTCGTTCGAGAGCGACGTGCTGAAATCCGAGAAGCCGGTCCTGGTGGACTACTGGGCTGAGTGGTGCGGTCCCTGCAAGATGATCGCGCCGATCCTTGACGAACTGTCGTCCCAGTACGACGGACGCCTGCAGATCGCGAAGATG
>JAOUIM010000158.1 GCA_029884035.1 Aquincola sp.
CATGTCGAGCGGCTCGTCCCAGACCACCAGCTCGTAGGTGCCCGCCGGCACGTTCGGAATACTGAAGGTGCTGTCCCTATTGCAGGCCACCGCGTAGAGCGCGCGGCCCGCGTTGGCCTCGTTCAGACCGACCCAGCAGTTGTCGACCGGTGCACCCTTGAAGAACGTGTACACCGGCGGGCGCGAATTGTGGGTGTTGACGATGCGGCCGGTGACGGCGTAACCGCTTGCGGCCGGCACGATGGCGCTGCCGTCCGCGTTGCGCGCAATGCTGCCCGACCGCGTAAAGCCGATGAAGACATGGTGGCCGGGCGGGCCGAATTCCTGGAAGAAGCTCGGCTCGTTGTTCTTGACCCAGGCGTCGATGCCCTTGGTGCCTTCGATCGTCGAGGTCTGGTGCCAGTCGGTACCGTTCGGCGGCGCGACCAGGATCGTGTACTTGGCGGGGAAGAGGTTCTTGATCAGGGCCACGCCGTTGGCGTCGGTCTTGATGATTCCGGAGCCTTTGTTCAGGACGGTTCCGTTCGCGTCGGAGTAGGTCGTACCGAGCGGGTTTGCGAAGGCATCCTGGGTGACCTCGCCACCCGACATGCCGTAGGTGCCACCGGCCTCGATCAGGCGGACCTGGAAGCCAGCCAGTCCGGTTTCCTGTGGCAGATCGGGCGCGCCGTTGATCGGGCTGTTGTCGTTGAACACGAACACCGAGATCTGCGCGGTGGGCAACGGGTACTGGTTCAGGTAGACGGTGGCCGTGGCGCCACCGTTGCTGAACACGACCGGCGCGCCACCCATCTGGTAGCCCTGGGCCGCGACGGATACGTAGTAGCGCTTGGCGGGAATGAGATCCGGAAGTTCCTGGTTGAGCAGCCGCGCGTAGTCGGGATCCTGCGCACGTGCCGTGTTCTGGACGTCGGTCAGCGCATCGCCCACGCGCCCAGCCGCCACGACCGGCATGTAGCTGGTGTGGAAGCTGAACGAGTAGTTGGTGGTGTCGGCCGGCCGGCCGGGAATGGAGGCCTTGGTGGCGTCCTCTTCCACCGTCCAGCGGTAGCTGGGCACGGGCGCGGTCGTCCCGTCCGCAGCGACACCGACGACGTTGATCGTCAACGTCGCGGCGTGCGCGGTGAGGCTCACCATCAGCCACAGCACCAGCACCGTCAACAGTGCGGTCGACAGCCTGACGATCTCGAATCGCTTGGCGGTGGTCTGGCTCTTCATAGTGACGCTCCCAAGATGCTTGGCAAAATCTGCCCTCGCGCTCGAACCCTGACTCATGACATCTCCCTCACCGTGCCGGCGCCTGTTGGCGGCGCTCGGTTTAATGTGAGTTCATGGGGCAGGAAGTTATTCGGAGCGTCGTCCGGCGTCTTTGGGGATGCGCCCCCCATGAAAAAGAGGGTGCCCCCCCATTCGCAACCCTGCGGGATGGGGGTAGTCGGCCATTTCTTAAATCGCGCTGAAGTCCCGGGCCTGCGGGCCGTTTTGCATCCCCCTGTTCGCGGGGATGGTCCCCACGCCCGAGTGGGGTCTGCGAGGCACACTGGCGCATCGAACGGCGCGAAGCCGTTCGCGCGGCGCGGCTGCCGCTTTATGCCGGGGTAGTTGGCACGCCGCGCGCCGCAGCGTCCTCAGACGCATCGCGCGCAAAGATCACCAGCACGCGCAGGCCGCCGAGCGGCGAGTCGAGCAGGCGGATCTGCGCACGGTGCAGCTCGACGACCGACAGCACGATCGACAGGCCCAGGCCCACACCCTGCGCGCGCGTCTGGCCCAGGCGCTCGAAGCGCTCGAACGCGCGCTCTCGATGGGCCGGCGCGATGCCCGGCCCGGCGTCGTCGACGGTGAGCTCGATGGCGTCGGCCCGCGCCGCGAGCTTCACCTCCACCCTGCCCCCTGCGGGGCTGTGGGCGATGGCGTTGGCGAGCAGGTTGCGCAGCAGCACCGACAGCGCGAAGCGGTGCGCCGGCAGCGTGTCGGCAGGCGCCTGCACGTCGACCGTGACGCGCTTGGCCTCGGCGCGGGGCGCCAGGTCGGTCATGACGTCGCTACAGACGTCGACAAACCGCACGCGCTCGATGGCCACCGTGCCTTCGGCGGGCAGCGCCTCGATGCGCGCCAGGTCGAGCAGCTGGTCGAGCAGGTACGACGCGCGGTCGACGCCCACCCGCACCAGGGACAGTGCCTCCTGCCGCTCGTGCTCGTCGCGCGCGGTGCTGGCCAGTTGCGACTGCGCGCGCAGCCCGGCCAGCGGCGTGCGCATCTCGTGCGCGGCCACCGAGGTGAAGCGCCGCTCGGTGGACAGCGCGTGGCCGACGCGGCCGAACAGGGTGTCGATCGACTGCAGGATCGGCAGCAGTTCGGTGGGCGGATCGGCCACCCGGATCGGCGCGAGGTTGAGCGGGTTGCGATGGCGCAGCTGGTCGGCCATGGCCTCGATCGACCGGAACGAGCGCCGCATGAGCAGCCACGACAGGCCGAACACCAGCGTGAACGGCAGCAGCAGGAAGCTGGCGTAGTAGGCGGTGACCGAGCCGATGCCGCGCCACTGTTCGTCGATGTTCTCGGCCACCTGGATGACGATCTCGCGGTTCTTCGACGGCAGCGCGAAGACGCGGTATTCCTCGCCCTTGACCTTGGCGGTGGAAAAGCCCAGGCGCTGCAGGTCAACCAGCGGCGCGTCGGCAGGAGCCTCGTGGCTGCGCATCAGCAGCTCACCGTCGGACGACCAGACCTGGTAGCGGTACAGCAGCGAGGCCGACGGCCGCGTCTTCAGGTGCGTGACGTTGGCCGCGCCGGCAAAGCCGCCCGCGGCGATGTCTTCCTCGACGAACGACAGCACGGTGGCGCCGAGCTGCTCCAGGCTGGCGTCGAGCATCTGCTCGTTCTCGATCGTGGCCGTCCAGTACATCGCCACGCCGCCGAACGCGATCGAGGCGACCATGGCGCAGCCGGCAATGACTGTCAGGCGCCGTCGCAACGACCAGGCGGAGATGCGAGCCATGGCGGGAGCCTACTTCAACTGGCCTGGGCGCCCGCGCGATGTGGCGGGCGCCTGCGGCATTCGTGAACACCGGCACGGCACCCTGTCGGCGCACGCGCCACAACCCCCGATTCGGGCCCCGTGGAGCCCCTGGGCCCTCGATACACTGATTGCGGTTGGCTGGCGCCCGCGGGCCGGCCCGATGTCGAGAGGCCCCCTATGCACAGCACACCCCGGTTCACGAGAAGCGTCGGCCGCTCGGCGGTCGGCGCGGCCGTGCTCTTGCTCTGCTCGGCCGCATGGGCCGACGAGCAGGCCGATCGCATCAAGGCGCTCGAGCAGCAGTTGCAGACGAGCCTGCAGCTGATCGAGAAGCTGTCAGCCCGCGTCAGCGAGCTCGAGCGCGCGAACAAGGGCACGGCACCGGCGGCGCCGAGTGCAGTGGCGGCCGGTGCGGAGCAGGCTCGCAGCGCCGCACGCGCGCCGGAAAGCGCCGATCACGCGGCCGCCGCGATGCACATGCGCGAGCACCAATCGGGCACCCCCGTGCACGGCTTCGCCGATGTCGGCGCCGTGTGGTCGTCGGGCGACGACCCGGACCGGCGCAACGGCTTCACGGTCGGCACGCTCGACCTGTACCTGACGCCGCAGTTCGGCGACCGCGTCAAGGCGCTGATGGAGATCGCGTTCGAGTTCGAGGAGAGTGGCACCGGGGCGGCCGACATGGAGCGCATGCAGCTGGGCTACACCGTGAACGACGCGCTCACGGTGTGGCTGGGCCGCTTCCACACGCCGTTCGGCTTGTGGAACACGCTGTTCCACCATGGCGCCAACCTGCAGACGTCGATCTTCCGGCCGCGCTTCGTCGCGTTCGAAGACCAGGGCGGCGTCCTGCCGGTGCACGCGGTGGGCGCGTGGGCCACCGGCAAGGTCCGCCTGGGCGAGCAGCGCATCACGTACGACGCGTACGTGGCCAACGGCTCGGCGATCCGCGAGCGCCGGCTCGACCCGAACTCGTTCACCGACAACGACGGCAACAAGATGCTCGGTTTCAACCTGGGCTACCAACCCAGTGGCCGCATCGAGGGCCTGACGGTCGGCGTGCACGGGTTCGCCTCGAAGGTCAAGGCGTACACGCCCTCCGGCGCAATGTTGAGCAGCACCCGGCTGCGTGCAGCCGGCGCGTACTTCAGCTACGAAACCGATGACTGGGAGAGCATCGGCGAGTACTACCGGTTCGGCAACAGCGACGAGGCCACCGGCGTGCGACATGACAGCTCGTTGTGGTTCGCGCAGGTGGGGCGCAACGTCGGCTCGCTCACGCCGTTCGTGCGCTTCGAGCGCGCATCGCTCGATGCCGCCGACAACTATTTCCGCACCCAGCGCAATGGACGCTCGTACCGGCGTACCGCGATCGGCGCGAGCTATGCGCTCGATCCGATGTCGTCGATCAAGTTCGAGCTGAGCAGCACGCGCGAATCGCCCGTGCTGCTGATCGACGAGATCGGGGCGCTCGTGCCGTTCGCCGGTGGCAGCTACCGCCGCGCGGCATTGCAGTACTCGATTGCGTTCTGAGGCGATGCGGATCCAGGGTCTGGCCACGGTACTGATCGCAGCAGCCACGCTGCTGCTGGCCGACGCGCGCGCGGACGTCGTGATCGCGAACCCGACGGTCGAGCTGAATGCCGACCAGGTGCGCGACCTGTACCTCGGAGAGATGCAGTTCGCCGGCAAGCTCAAGCTCGTTCCGCTGGACAACCGCGAGCGCCTGCACGACTTCCTCGAGCGGGTGCTGCAGTCCGACGAACGCAAGTACACGGCGCGCTGGACGAGGAAGACGTTTCGCGAAGGCATTGCGGCACCGGCCGTCAAGGACAGCGACGCCGAGGTGGCCGCGTTCGTGCGAAGGACGCCCGGTGCGGTGGGCTACGTGCGCGAGGCGACGCCCGGCGTCAAGGTGCTGCAGAAGTATTGACGGCGGCGCGTTTGGGCCCGCCGCCGGCGCCGCGATCAGGCGTCGAAGACGGCCGGCGAGCCGAGCTGGTAGCCCACGCCGCGTTCGGTGTGGATCAAGCCGGAGCAGAACTTGCGGCGCAGGAAGTGGATGTAGACCTCCACCGTGTTGCTGCCGATCTCCTCGCCCCAGCCGTACAGGGTGTCTTCGAGCTGCGAGCGCGACAGCACCTTGTGCCGGTTGCGCAGGAAGGTTTCGAGCAGCCAGAATTCCTTGCGGGTGAGCCGCACCTCGGCGCCATGCCACAGCGCCACGTGGCGCGACGGCAGCAGCCGCAGCGCGCCGTGTTCGAGTTCGGTGTCCGACGGGCGGGATTCCGCGGCGCGCCGGGCGACCGCGCGCAAACGGGCGCCCACCTCGTCGAGATCGACCGGCTTGACCATGTAGTCGTCGGCGCCGATGTCGAGCAGGCTGACGCGGTCATGGATCGCACCGCGCGCCGTCATGACGACGATGGACACCCCGGGGTGGCGCTGCCGGATCGACTTGAGGAGGATCTCGCCGCTCGTGTCGGGCAGCCCCAGGTCGAGCAGCACGCCGTCGTACTTGTGGGTGCCCACGGCCACGGTGGCGTCGGCGCCCGTGCGCGCCCAGTCGACCGCATAGCCCGAGCGCATCAGTCCCTTGTGGACGGCTGCGCCGAGCAGATCATCATCCTCAACCACCAAAAGTCGCATGGTCATAGAGTAGTGGATTAACGCGTGCTAGCAATCGCCTGTACCCCTGCTTGAGGGTGTGAATTTCCCTGATTTCGCGGCTTTGTCGGGTCAATCGGGGGGGCGGCGGCGGCCACCCCTGCTCGGGGGGCCGCGAATTAATGAGCGATTAAGCGACAGCCGTAAGACTGGGTGTCCATTCGTACACCGGTCATGCCCAGACAGTTCGATCCCATGCGCACCGCGGTGAGCCAGTTGCTCGCGGCGACACGAGCACCGTCGCTGGAGGCGCCGCCCACGGCGGCGGTGGCTGACATGCCCGTGCCGCATCCGCCGCGTGACTGGCCCGACACGGCGGCGTTGTACCTGGGCCTGGACGTGCAGTACCTCGGCGAAGACGCCCTCACGACCTACTTCGGCGAGCTGCCTTCCGATCCTGACACGGTGATCTGAACGGCGCCGCGCCCCGCCGGCGTCGCGCCCCCCGTCACGCCCGCCGCGACTGCAGCAGCTGCTTGCGGCGGACCTCGCCCTGGCGCTCGAGCATCCAGCCGGGGTACTCGGCGGGCAGGCGGCTCACCTCGTCGAGGGCGCGAAGCTCGTCAGCGCTCAGCGTGACCTGCGTGGCCGCCAGGTTGTCAGCCAGTTGATCGGGCCGCTTGGCGCCGATGATCACGGTGGTGACCTGCGGCTGGTGCAGCAGCCAGGCCAGCGCGATCTGCGCCACCGAGACGCCGCGGGCCTGCGCCATCGGCCGCATCGCGTCGATGCAGTCGTGGGCGCGGTGGCGGTCGACCGGCGGAAAGTCGAACGTGGTGCGGCGGCTGCCCTCCTCGCCCTTCTGGTCGCGGCCGAACTTGCCGCTGAGCAGCCCGCCGGCCAGCGGGCTCCAGACCATCAGCCCCACGCCTTCGCTGGCGAGCATGGGGATGAGTTCGCGCTCGAGGTCGCGACCGGCCACGGTGTAGTACGCCTGCAGCGATTCGAATCGCGACAGCCCCAGCCGCTCGGCGACGCCCAGCGCCTTGACGATCTGCCACGCCGCCCAGTTCGAGACGCCGACGTAGCGCACATGACCCTGGCGGACCAGCTGGTCGAGCGCACGCACGGTCTCCTCGATCGGCGTGGCCGGGTCGAAGCCGTGGATCTGGTAGAGGTCGACGTGATCGAGCTGCAGCCGCTTCAGGCTGGCCCTGACGCCGTCGAGGATGTGGCTGCGCGAACTGCCGCGCGTGTTCGCGGCTGGCCCGGTCTCGCCGAAGACCTTGGTCGCGACGACCACGTTCTCGCGCGGCACCTTCAGGTTCTTCAGTGCCTGGCCGGTCATCTGCTCGGACACGCCGCCGGCGTAGACATCGGCGGTGTCGATGAAGTTGATGCCGGCATCGATGGCCTGGCCGATCAGGCGTTCGGCGTCGGCCTGCTGCAGGCTGCCGATCTGCGCCCACAGGCCGGTGCTGCCGCCGAAGGTCATGGTGCCCAGGCACAGTTCCGAGACGAACAGGCCGGTGCGGCCGAGAGGATTGATGCGCATGGTCGGTGGTCCTCGGTGAGTGACGGCGCGCAGCGACACGCGCCGGTTGCGAAACCACGGGGGTCTCGGAAAGACACGAGCATGCCACCACGCCGGCTGCACGGCCCGCGAGAATGCGGTGATGGCCAGGCTGTTGTTCGGGTTCGACGACGCGCGTTGCGTCGAGGGGTGGACGGCGATCGACGATCGCGTGATGGGCGGCGTCTCGCGAAGCCGGCTGCGCCACGACCCCGCCGCGGGCGCGGTCTTCGAGGGCGTGGTCAGCCTCGAACGCAACGGCGGCTTCGCGTCGGTGCGGTCGGCGGCGGGGCCTCTGGGCCTGGCAGGCGCGGACGACTGCGTGATCGAGGCCCGCGGCGACGGCAGGCAGTACAAGCTGAGCCTGTTCACCGACGACGCCTTCGACGCCGTGAGCTACCAGGCGGCGTTCACGCAGGCAGCAGGCCGTTGGGTCTCGGTGCGCTTGCCCATCGGCGACTTCAAGGCGCGGTTTCGCGGGCGCGAGGTCGGCGATGCACCGGGCCTCGACCCCGGCCGCATCCGTCAGGTCGGATTGATGAT
>JAOUIM010000159.1 GCA_029884035.1 Aquincola sp.
CTCGCCGTGGCGGCCCGCATCCCGGATCGGGTCGTCCGGGTCTCCAATACAGGTGCCATCGCGCCCCTCGACCTCATGGGGCTCGACGAGTGGCAGCGAAACCAGGACAGTGACACGCGCGAGTACACGGCGGCGGTCCGCGCAAGCCAGGCGGCGTGCACCATCCTGTTCGAGCGCCTGGATGCCGAGATGCGGGCAGCTCTGGCCGACGACGACCCGATGCGACGCGCAACGCTCGAGCAGACACGGCAGGGTGTCGCCGCCTGGGTGAACGACGAGCGGGCGCTGGAGCTCCCCTGGGGTTTCAGTGTCTCGGAGATTCGAGCGCCTGCCATGATCTACGCGAATCCCAACGACACGGTCACACCGCCCAACCATGCTGAGTGGCTGGTGACCCACATCCGGTCGGCTGTACTTGTCACGTCGGCGAATGCGCCTGGTCACGCCAATATCGACGACAAGTCGCGGGCCCGGCGGGCTGTCTACGCTTGGCTCATCAAGGGTGGCGAGCCGATCACGCCCTGAACTGAATCGGCGAGGCTGTCGGTAGCAGCGCTGCCGCCCACGGGTTGGCGACAGCACCAGGGTGTCGTCCAAGCAGCGCAGGTATCAAAGCCTTGGGTCCGAAAGTCTCCACAGAGGCCGTGAGAATTCCAACGGTTTGGCCGGCTCCACATTCGAACCGATGGCGACGTCAGGGGCGCCCGCTCGTAGGGACGCAAAGAGATGCTGCACCGATCGCGATAGCCACGCTGGGATGTCGACTGCGGGCGTGAAGGTACTTTGATCGGTGTGGTCTTGGCGTCCGGTCAGCAGCCGCTGCCGCCATCGAAACCCACAACCGCGAAACGTCGCTCGGGGTCCCAGCCGCCTTCGCCTGCACGGCGCCCGTCAACCCCCGCTGAGCGCAAGTACCACGGCGACGAAGTCGTCTTGTCGCAGGGCATGCGCCAGGTCGCGCACGCCCAGGCCGTTGACGAAGAGCCGCATGTTCGGTCGCAGGTGCCCTTGCTCGTCGACGACGCGAAAGCGCAGCCCGGGGTAGCGGTGGTCGAGGTCGTCGAACATCGCGTCGAGCGTGTCGCCCGCGGCCTCGACCTCGGCCTGGCGCGTGTACGAGCGCAGCGCCCCGGGGATCAGCACCTTCATCGTCACGCGAGCTCGGCGACTTCCACCGCGTAGATCTCGGGCAGGTGGCGCGCGAGGGTCGACCAGCGTTCGCCGCCGTCGCGGCCGATCCACAGCTCGCCGCTCGTGGTGCCCAGGTACAGCGCGGGTTCGGGTTGAGCGTCCACCGTCATGGCCTGGCGCTTCACGGTCCACCAGGCTTGCGCCTCGGGCAGGCCGACATCGAGACGGCGCCAGGTTCGGCCGGCGTTGCGCGTGACGTAGGCGGACGGGCGCCCATCCGGGCTGGTACGAGGCCAGACGGTCTGGCCGTCCATCGGGAACACCCACGCGGTGTCGGGGTCGCGCGGGTGCAGCACCATCGGAAAGCCGATGTCGCCCACGCGCTTGGGCATCTTGCGGCCGATGCGCTCCCAGGTGAGCGCGCCCTCGCCACCCCAGCCGTCGAGGCGGTAGATGCCGCAGTGGTTCTGCTGGTACAGCCGGTCGGGCCGGGTCGCGCACACGCGCACGCAGTGCGGGTCGTGGAAGGACACGTTGGCAGGGTCGAAGCCCTGCACCACCTGCAGGCCCTCGATCAGCGTGCGCCAGCTGCGGCCGGCGTCGCGCGACTCGTGCACGCCGCCGCCGGACATGGCGAACAGCAGGTGCGAGGGGTCGCGCGGGTCCACCGTGATCGAGTGCAGCTTGGGGCCGTCGGGTGTGCCGTCCTGCACCGTGCCCATCCATCCGCGGAACGTCGGGTCGTCATTGACCGAGGGCAGCGGCGCCCAGGTCACGCCACCGTCCTCGGAGCGGAACAGGCCCTGCGGCGAGGTGCCGGCGTACCAGGTGTCGCGCTCGCTGGCGTGGCCGGGCGTGAGCCAGAAGGTGTGGTCCACCGATCGGGCGGGCAGGCCGGGCAGATTTGCAAACGCCGGTGGCTGCTGGGCCTCCTTCCAATGCCGACCGAAATCGGCGGACCGGAAGATCGTCGGCCCCAGGTGACCGGTCTTGACTGCCGCCAGCAGCGTGCGGCCATCGCGCGGATCGAGCACCATGTGGCTGATGGTGTGGCCCAGGAAGTGCGGGCCGTCGGTCGCCCAGGCTTTGCGCTTGGCGTCGCTGCGGAACAGCCACGCGCCTTTGCGCGTCGCGACGAGGACGGCGAGGCGCCGGGCGCCGGCGGCCGGCTTGGCGCGGCGGGCGGGCGGCCGAGGTGCGTTGGTTCGGTTCATGCAGGTTCCTTCGGGGGTGGTTGTGTACTACGACGAACGAGCGGGCTCGACTTCATCAACCCAGTGCGACCGGCGTTGAAACTCGGCCGCGCTAAGCCGTGCCGTACTCGGCGCGCAGGATCTTCGCCGCGTCCACCATCGCGCGCAGCTTGCCCACCGCCACCTCGCGCGGCAGGTACTTCATGCCGCAGTCCGGCGCCAGGATCACGCGCTCCCTGGCCACGTAGGGCAGCGCGCGGCGGATGCGATCGGCCACCACCTGCGGCGTCTCGACCTTCATGTCCGACAAGTCGATGCAGCCGACCATGATCTGCTTGTCGTCGAGTTGCGCCAGCACCGAGCAGTCGAGCTTGCTCTGCGCGGTCTCGATCGACACCTGCTTGCAGCCGCAGCCGCGAAGCTCGGGCAGGAAGCTGTAGCCGCTCGGTCGCTCGTGGATGATGGCCGCGTAGCCGAAGCAGATGTGCACCGCCGTCATGCCGTTGATGCCGTCGAGCGCGCGGTTCAGCGCCGCCAGCCCGTACTGGCGCGCCTTCTCGGGCCGCGCCTGCATGTAGGGCTCGTCGATCTGGACGATGTCGGCGCCGGCGGCGAACAGGTCGCGGATCTCGGCGTTGACGGCCGCCGCGTAGTCCATTGCCGCTTCTTCGTCGGTCTTGTAGAAGTCGTTCTGCGCCTGCTGGCTCATCGTGAACGGCCCAGGCACGGTGATCTTCACCTTGCGCGTGGTGTGCCGTTTCAGGAACAGCAAGTCCTCCACCTCCACCGCGTGCTTGCGGCGGATCTTGCCGGCAATGCGCGGCACCGGGTTCGGGTGGCCCGAACGGTCGAGCGCGGTGCCGGGGTTGTCGAGGTCCACGCCCTCGAGCGCGGTGGCGAAACGGTTGGAGTAGCTCTCGCGCCGGATCTCGCCGTCGCTGACGATGTCCAGCCCGGCGTCCTCCTGCGCGCGGATCGCCAGCAGCGTCGCATCCTCCCAGGCCTGCTGAAGGTACGGCTCGGCGACACGCCACAGCTCCTTCGCGCGCACGCGAGGCGGAAAGCGCCCGGCGAGTTTCTCGCGGTCGATCAGCCAGTCGGGTTGGGGGAAACTGCCAACGATGGTGGTGGGAAAGAGCATGGCCTTGGCTCCCGTGGGCTGCTGACGCATCGCCATTGCAGCCGCGCGCCGCCGCGCCGCCCATCGGGATCGCCCCCGGGGTGGCCGCCGCCTCCCGGAAAACTGTTCTTCGCCAGAGCGCTTCTGGCACGCTGCGACCGGCGTGTTGCAATCGCGGTCGCATGGCGATCCATCCCTTCATCTACCAGGCCAACCCGGTGCGCGTGGTCTTCGGCGCCGGGTCGCTGTGCCACCTGGCCACCGAGGTGGACCGCCTGGGAGCGCGGCGCGCGCTCGTTCTGTGCACGCCCGGGCAGGCGCGCGCAGGCGCGCGCGTCGCCGCGCTGCTCGGCGAGCGCTCGGCCGGCGTGTTCGCACACGCGGTGATGCACGTGCCGATCGAATCGGCGCGCGCGGCGCGCGACGAGGCACGGCGCGCGGGGGCCGATTGCGCAGTCGCGCTGGGCGGCGGCTCGACGACCGGGCTGGGCAAGGCCATCGCGCTGGAATCGGGGCTGCCGATCGTGGCCGTACCCACCACCTACGCCGGCAGCGAGATGACGCCGATCTACGGCATCACCGAGGGTGGCCTCAAGAAGACGAGCCGCGATGCCCGCGTCATGCCGCGCGCCGTCATCTACGACCCCGAGCTCACGCTCGATCTGCCATTGGCCATCACGGTCACCAGCGCGTTCAATGCGATCGCACACGCCGCCGAAGGGCTGTACGCGCCCGACGGCAACCCCGTGATTGCGCTGATGGCCGAAGAAGGCATCCGCGCCTGCGCGGCCGCGCTCGCGCCGCTGCAGGCCGACGCGCGCAACCTGGACGCGCGCAGCGACGCGCTGTACGGCGCGTGGCTGTGTGGCAGCGTGCTCGGCGCCACCACGATGGGCCTGCACCACAAGCTGTGCCACACGCTGGGCGGCAGCTTCAACCTGCCGCACGCCGAGGTGCACACGGTGCTGCTGCCGCACGCACTGGCCTACAACGCGGCATCGGCGCGCGACGCGCTGCGCCGAGCGGGCCGGGCGCTCGGTATCGACGCCGATACGGTGCCACGCGAACTGCAGGAACTGGCGCGACGCCACCAGGCGCCCACCTCGCTGGCCGCAATCGGCATGCCCGCCGACGGCCTGGACCGCGCGGCCGACCTCGCGGTGCAGACCCCCTACCCCAATCCTCGAACCCTCGAACGCTCGGCGCTGCGGGGCCTGCTGCAGCGCGCTTTCGACGGCGCTGTGCCGCAAGCATGATCGACAAGATCGTCGCCAGTTGCGAAGTTGCGGTGGCCGATGTGCCCGACGGCGCGACCGTGATGATCGGCGGCTTTGGCACCGCGGGCCTGCCCAACGAGCTGACCGAGGCGCTGATCGCGCAGGGCGCCGAAGGTCTGACGATCGTCAACAACAACGCCGGCAACGGCGATGCCGGCCTGGCCGCGCTGATCGCTGCGGGCCGCGTGCGCAAGATCATCTGCTCGTTCCCGCGCCAGGTCGACAGCCATCACTTCGATCGCGAGTACCGTGCAGGCCGGCTCGAGCTCGAGCTGGTGCCGCAGGGCAACCTCGCCGAACGCATCCGTGCCGCGGGCGCCGGCATCGGCGGCTTCTTCACACCTACCGGCTACGGCACCGAACTGGCAAAGGGCAAGGAGACGCGCGAGATCGACGGTCGCATGTACGTATTCGAGACACCGATCCACGCCGACTACGCGCTCATCAAGGCCGAGCGCGGCGACCGATGGGGCAACTTGACCTACCGCATGACCGCACGCAACTTCGGCCCGGTGATGGCGATGGCCGCGAAGGTCACCATTGCGACGGTGCACGAGGTGGTGCCGCTCGGCGCGCTCGACCCGGAGGCGATCGTCACGCCGGGCATTTTCGTGCAGCACGTGGTGCCGATTGCACGCAGTGCGACCGGCGCCGGAGGCATCAGGCCGTGACGGCGCGCTGGACGAAGGGCCAGATGGCCGCACGCGTGGCGCGCGACATTCCCGATGGCGCGGTGGTCAACCTCGGCATCGGAATGCCCACCCTGGTGGCCAACCATCTCGGTGCCGAGCGCGAGGTGATCCTGCACAGCGAGAACGGCGTTCTCGGCATGGGTCCGGCCCCGCCTGCGGGCCAGGAGGACTACGACCTCATCAACGCCGGCAAGGGCCCCGTGACGCTGCGGCCCGGTGGCGCGTTCTTCCACCACGCCGACAGTTTTGCGATGATGCGCGGCGGGCACCTCGACATCTGCGTGCTCGGCGCCTTCCAGGTTGCGGCCAATGGCGATCTCGCGAACTGGTCGACCGGCGCGCTCGATGCCATCCCCGCGGTCGGTGGCGCGATGGACCTGGCGATCGGGGCGAAGAGGACTTTCGTGATGATGGAGCACACGACGAAGACGGGCGAGGCCAGGCTCGTCGAACGCTGCAGCTATCCGCTCACCGGCCTGGGCTGCGTGGCGCGCGTGTACACCGACATCGCGGTCGTCGATGTCACGCCCTCGGGCCTGGTCCTGGCCGAGGCCGCGCCGGGATGGGACCTTGCCGCCGTGCAGGCCCTCACCGGGGCGCGATTAATGGCCTGTCCCTCGCGATAACCCCGTTGCCCGGCAGCCATGCCCGCAGGCATGCTCGCATGACTTCCCCTCAGATGCCGGAGCCACGCCCCATGCGCCTTTCGCACACCTTGTTCGCCGCCGCGGCCGTTGCCGCCCTGTCCTGCAGCGCCTACGCCCAGGGCCAGCCTCCGTTGAAGGTGGGCCTGATGCTGCCGGCCACCGGCACCTTCGCCGCACTGGGCGACATGATCGAGCGCGGCTTCAAGCTGCATGTCGAGGAGCAGGGCGGCAAGCTGGGCGGCCGGTCGATCCAGTATTTCAAGGTCGACGACGAGAGCGAGCCGTCGAAAGCCACCGACAACGTCAACAAGCTGATCAAGCGCGACAACGTCGACGTCATCGTCGGCACCGTGCACTCGGGCGTCGCGCTGGCGATGGCGCGCGCAGCCAAGGACA
Source organism: Aquincola sp. (assembly GCA_029884035.1). Lineage (GTDB taxonomy): Bacteria > Pseudomonadota > Gammaproteobacteria > Burkholderiales > Burkholderiaceae_C > CADEEN01. Next base: position 6,457 of record JAOUIM010000159.1, read on the forward strand.
GCGGCACGCTGCTGATCGTGCCCAACGCGGGCGCCGATGCGATCACCGGGCCCCAATGCGCACCGAACATCTTCCGCAGTTCGTTTTCCAACTGGCAGCCGGGCTACGCCACCGGCGTGGTCGCCGCACAGAAGGGCTACAAGCGCGCGATGACCATCACCTGGGGCTATGCCGCAGGCAACGAGACCGTCAAGGGCTTCACCGAAGCATTCGAGAAGAACGGCGGCAAGGTCATGAAGGACCTGACGCTGCCCTTCCCGAACGTCGAGTTCCAGCCGCTGCTCACCGAGATCGCGTCCCAGAAGCCCGACGTGGTGTTCGCGTTCTTCGCTGGCGGCGGCGCGGTGAAGTTCGTCAAGGACTACGACGCCGCGGGCCTGAAGAAGAGCATTCCGCTGATGGGCTCGGGCTTCCTCACCGACGGCACGCTCGAGGCGCAGGGCGCCTCCGCGCAGGGACTGATCACCTCGCTGCACTACGGCGACAACATCGAGACGCCGCGCAACACCGCGTTCCGCAACAAGTTCGCCGTCGCCTACAAGGTCAACCCCGATGTCTACGCGATGCAGGGCTACGACGCGGCGCAGATGCTGGCCGCAGGCCTGAATGCCGTCAAGGGCGACATGAGCAAGAAGGACGCGCTGTACGCCGCGATCGGCAAGGCACAGATCGACAGCCCGCGCGGCAAGTTCAAGCTCAGCGCGCAACACAACCCGACGCAGGACTTCTACATCCGCGAAGCCAAGGGCAACTACAACGTGGTCACCGGCATCGCCGTCAAGGCGCTGGCCGACCCTGGCCGCGGCTGCAAGATGTGAGCGGGACATGACCATGCCCCCAAGCTCACCGCGTTCGCCGCCCCCCGAGGGAGCGTGCCAGTCCCTGCGGGCAGCCGGGCGAGGCTGACATGATCCTCGAAGTCGCCGACATCCGCATCCAGCCCGGGCAGCAGGCGGCGTTCGACGCAGCGATCGTGCATGGCGTAACAACCGTGATCGCCAGGGCCAAGGGCTTCCGGGGCTACAAGGTGAACAAGTGCGTCGAGACCCCCGAACGCTACCTGCTGATGATCTTCTGGGACACGCTGGAGAATCACACGGTGGACTTTCGTGGCGGGCCGCTGTTCACGCAATGGCGTTCGATCGTCGGTCCCTTCTTTGCCCAGCCGCCCCAGGTCGAACACTTCACGCTGCTCGGGAAGTCGCTCTAAAGGCGCGCACCTGGGCCCGCCCGGCCCGCTTGGCCGCAAGCAGTTCGTCGTCGG
>JAOUIM010000160.1 GCA_029884035.1 Aquincola sp.
CCGCTGCCCGCCCCGCAACCCACCCCCTGCACATGGAACGCACCTTCTCGCTCGCGATCGCCGGCAGCGGCGGTGCCGGCGTCATGACTGCCGGCACCCTGCTGCTCGATGCCGCCGCAAGGGCCGGCCTGTACGGCCTGATGGTACGCACCAGCGGACCGCAGATCCGCGGTGGCGAAGCGGCCGCGCTGCTGCGCCTGGGCGCGCAGCCCGTCGCCACGCTCGACGATCGCTTCGACCTCCTTCTGGCCATCGACTGGCTCAACCTGAACCGGTTCGCCGACGAGGTGCCGCTGGGCCCCGGCAGCCTGCTGGTGGGCGACAGCGACGCCGGCGAGCCGCCCGCCGCGCTGTTGTCCGGCGGCGCACGGCTGGTCACGCTGCCACTGAAGAAGATCGCCAAGCGCAGCGGCGGCGGCTGGGTCAACATGATCGCCCTGGGCCTTGCCGGCCGATGCGCGGGCGTTCCCGCCGACGCGCTTCAGGCTGCGCTGCGATCGAGCTGGAAGCGAGAAGCCGAGGCGCTGCAGGCGAACCTCGCCGCGCTGGCCGAAGGCGCGGCGATGGCCGCCGGACTCGACGCGCCGGTGCCCGCACCGCTCGTGCCGCCGGGCTCGGCGCCCGAGGGCCGCTGGCTGCTGTCGGGCAACGAGGCGGCGGGCTGCGGCGCGATCCGCGGTGGCGTGCGTTTCGTCGCCGCCTACCCGATCACGCCGGCCACCGAACTGCTCGAGTGGATGGCGCCGGCGTTATCGCGCGTCGGCGGCACGCTGCTGCAGGCCGAGGATGAACTCGCTTCGGTCAACATGATCATCGGCGCGTCGTACGGCGGCGTGCCGTCGCTCACCGCCACGGCCGGCCCGGGCCTCGCACTGATGGCCGAAGGCATCGGACTGGCCGTCGCCGCCGAGGTGCCGATCGTCGTGGTCGACGTGATGCGCGGCGGCCCCTCGACCGGCATTCCAGCCAAGAGCGAACAGAGCGACCTGTCCTTCGCGGTCGACGGCCTGCACGGCGACGCGCCGCGGCTCGTGCTCGCGCCGACCTCCATTGCCGATTGCCTGGCCACCACCGAATGGGCGGTGCAGCTGGCCGAGGCGCTGCAGGCGCCCGCGCTGGTGCTCTCGGACCAGTTCATGGGCCAGTCGCGCGCCGTCATCGACAAGCCGGCTCACGACGCCGTCGCCGCGCAGCGGCTCGTCGCCGAGGCCAACGCGCCCGAGTACCGGCGCTATGCCGACACGCCTTCGGGCGTCTCGCCGATGGCGGTGCCCGGCACGCCGGGGACCGTCTACACCGCCGACGGCCTGGAGCACAGCGAGCGCGGCATTCCGTCGAGCGGCGCGGCCGACCACCGCAAGCAGCTCGCCAAGCGCGAACGCAAGCTCGCGCAGCATGACTACGGGCCACACTGGGCCGACATCGAAGGCGCCGGCGAGCTGGCGGTGATCACCTTCGGCTCGACCACGGGCGCGGTGCGCGAGGCCGTGGCGCGTGCCGCTGCGCGCGGCACGTCACTGCGGTTGGTCGCATTGCGCCTTCTCGCGCCGCTGCAGGCCAATGCGCTCGACCGGGCGCTCGCCGGCGTGCGCCAGGTGCTCGTGGTCGAGCAGAACCACGGCGGGCAACTGCTGCGCTACCTGAAGAGCCGCACCGACCTGCCGGGGCGTCCTTCGGGCCTGCACCGGCCGGGACCGTTGCCGCTGCGCCCGGGCGAGCTGGCCGACGCCTTCGTCGACTGGGCCAGCGCACGCGCGCACAAGGAAGAGGTTCCTGCATGAACGACATGACCGCACCGCTCGCGTTCGCGGCGGCCGATTACAAGTCGGACTACAAACCGATCTGGTGCCCGGGCTGCGGCGACTACACCGTGCTCAGCTCGGTGACCAAGGCGCTCGCAATGATCCAGCGCCCGCCGCACGAGGTGGCGGTCGTCTCGGGCATCGGCTGCAGCTCGCGCCTGCCGGCCTACACGACCTGCTACGGCTTCCACGGCGTGCACGGCCGCGCGCTTGCCGCAGGCACGGGGCTGAAGGTGGCGCGGCCGGACCTCACGGTGATCGTGGCCGGCGGCGACGGCGACGGTTATTCGATCGGCGGCAACCACTTCCTGCACGCCTGCCGGCGCAACGTGGACCTCACGTACATCGTGATGGACAACCACGTCTACGGCATGACCAAGGGCCAGGCCTCGCCGACCACCGAACCCGACTGGGACAACAAGCTCTCGCCCGGCGGCACCGGCGTGCGTGCCTTCCATCCGCTGGTGATCGCGCTGGCCTCCGGAGCCAACTTCGTCGCGCGCGCGTTCTCGGGCGATCCCAACGGCACCGCGGCGATCATCGCGCAGGCGATCCGCCATCCGGGCTTCTCGTTCGTCGAGGTGCTCAGCCCTTGCATCACCTTCCGCCCCGAGCAGCGGCAATGGAAGGAGCTGGTGCACGCCGCGCCGGTGGCCGAAACCGACGATCCGGCACGCGCGGCGCGCCGCATCATGACCGACGACGGCTTCAACGTGGGCGTGCTGTACGCCGGCTCGCGCCCTGTGTACGCGCGTGCCAAGGAGGCAAGCGCCAGCCTGGCCGAGATCGAGGCGGAGTTCGCGCTATGAGCAGCAGCAACAGACAGGCACCGCAGACGATGGAGTCGCTGATGGCGCAGGCGCTGCTGATGGAGCGCGAGGCGGTGGCGCGCTACACCGAACTGGCCGAGATGATGGAGACCCACAACAACACCGAGGTCGCCGACCTGTTCCGCAAGATGGCCGAGTACGAGGGCCACCATGTCGCACAGATCCTGGCCGACATGGACTGGGCCGAGGACGACTTTGCGCCGCACGACGCCGGTACCTGGGCGACGGCCGAGCCGCCGGAGTCGGTGCCGGTCGACGAGATGCACTACCTGATGCACCCCTGGCACGCGCTGCAACTCGCGCTGGCGGCCGAGCAGCGCGCGGTGAGCTTCTTCGACAACTTGGTGCGCGAGGCAACCAGCGACGACATCCGCCGCGCCGCCGAGTCGATGCGCGACGAGGAGCTCGAGCATGTCGCGCTCGTCAAGGCCTGGCTGCAAAAGGTACCCAAGCCCGGCGCCGAGTGGGCGGTCGATCCCGACCCGCCACGCTACGCGGATTGAGATGAAACGACCCCTGGCTCACTTCGTTCGCGCCCCCCGAGGGGCTTCGTGCCGCGGCTCCGAGCCCGACTGCGCTGGCTCGGACGGCATGAAGAGGCGTTGCGTCTCGCAACGCCGCGGCCTGCAAGGCCGTCTGTGGCTTCGGGCGGCCGGGCGCCACTGACATGCAGGCCCTGCTGCCCGCCGGGTGGAAAGCGCCGATCGGCTATGCCAACGGCGTCGCGGTCGAGGCTGGCCGGATCGTGTTCATCGCCGGCCAAGTCGGCTGGAACGCGCAGCAGGTGTTCGAGTCCGAAGCGCTCGCGCCGCAGTTCGAGCAGGCGCTCGCGAACATCCTCGATGTGCTGGCCGAGGCTGGTGGGCAGCCGCGCCACATCTGCCGCATCACCGCCTACTGCATCGACCGCCCGGGCTACCTGGCCGCGCGGGGCGAACTCGGCGCGATCTGGCGCCGGCTGATGGGCCGCCACTACCCTGCGATGAGCATGATCTTCGTCGCCGACCTGCTCGATCACCCGGCGAAGATCGAGCTCGAGGCCACGGCGGTGATTCCACGCTGAGGAGCGACGCGCAATGGACTACCAGGATCTGATCGTGCAACGCCGCGGCAGCGCCGAGTGGGTCACGATCAACCGGCCCGACCGGATGAACGCCTTCCGCGGCCGAACCTGCGACGAGCTGATCCACGCGTTGCAGCGCGCGGCCTGGGACAGAGAGGTGGCCGCGATCGTGCTGGCCGGCGCCGGCGAGAAGGCGTTCTGCACCGGCGGCGACCAGTCGGCGCACGAAGGCCAGTACGACGGCCGCGGCACGATCGGCCTGCCGATGGAGGAGCTGCACGCCGCGATCCGCGACGCGCCCAAGCCGGTGATCGCGCGCGTGCAGGGCTACGCGATCGGCGGCGGCAACGTGCTGTGCACCGTGTGCGACCTGACGATCGCGAGCGACAAAGCAGTGTTCGGCCAGGTGGGGCCCAAGGTCGGCTCGGTCGATCCCGGCTACGGCACGGCGCTGCTGGCGCGGGTGGTCGGTGAGAAGAAGGCGCGCGAGATGTGGTATCTGTGCCGCCGCTACAGCGCCGCCGAGGCGCTGGCGATGGGTCTGGTCAATGCGGTGGTAGCACACGACCAGCTCGACGCCGAGGTGCAGCGCTGGTGCGACGAGGTCGCCGAGCGCAGCCCGACGGCGATCGCGATCGCCAAGCGCTCCTTCAACATGGACACCGCACACCAGGCCGGCATCGCCGGCATGGGCCTGTACGCGCTCAAGCTGTACTACGACACCGACGAGTCGCGCGAAGGCGTGCGCGCCTTCAACGAGAAGCGCGCGCCGCAATTCCGCCGCCACGTCAAGTGAACCGGGGACGACAGCGATGCTCGAGATCGTGATCCAGGGCCGCGGCGGACAGGGCGCGCAGACGGCCGGAAACCTGCTCGCGGCCGCGTTCTTCGCCGCCGGGCGCGAAGTGCAGTGTTTTGCCAGCTACGGCGGTGCGCGCCGCGGCACGCCCGTCAGCTCCTTCCTGCGTGTCGACGATCGGCCGGTGCGCCTGCGCTGCGACATCGAGCGTGCCGATGCGATCCTGTGCTTCGATGCCAGTCTGCTCGGCCCGGCGCTGCTGGCCTGCGCCGACGAGCGCACGCTCGTCGTCGTCAACTCGGCGCAGACGCGCGTGGACTTCGCGCACTCGCTGCCGGGCCGGCAGGTGATCCCGGTCGACGGCCTCGAGATCTCGCGCCGCCATGGCCTCGGGCGCATCGTCAACTCGGCCCTGCTGGGCGCACTGGCGCGCTCGATCGGCGCACCGAGCCTGCCGGTGCTCGAGGCCACGCTGACCGAGCGATCGCCGAAGCTGCACGACGAGAACATCGCCGCCTGCGAGGCCGGCTGGCAGGCGGCGGACGCACTGCTGCGCGAAGAGGTGGCGCGATGAGCAGCAAGACCCCGATTGCGCCGACCTGGACCACGGGTTCCACCGAGGTCTTCAAGACAGGCACCTGGCGTGCCGCGCTGCCGCTGCACGTGCACGTGCCATCGCCGTGCCACCAGGCCTGCCCGGTGGGCGGCGAGATCGCCGAATGGATCGGTCATGCGCGGCAGCGCGATTTCCGTGCCGCGTGGGAGGTGCTGACGCAGCACAACCCCTTCCCGGCGATCGCCGGGCGCATCTGCCACCACCCCTGCGAGGCCGCGTGCAACCGCGCCGGCCATGACGAGGCCTTGTCGATCTGCAAGCTCGAACGCTTCGTCGGCGACGCCGCGATCGCGCAGGGCTGGCAGTTCGCTGCGCCCGCGCAGGAACTCGCAGGCCACGTGGCGGTGGTCGGTGCCGGCCCCGCCGGCCTGTCGGCGGCCTACCAGTTGCGCCGGCGTGGCTGGCGCGTGTCGGTCTACGAGGCCAGTGCCGAGCCCGGCGGGTTGATGCGCCACGGCATTCCCCCGTACCGGCTCGCGCGCGAGGTGCTCGACGCCGAGATCGCAAGGCTCATCGCACTGGGCGTGCAGATTCAATGTGGCGCTCCGCTGGCCGATGCCGCACAGTTCGCACGGCTGCGCGCCAGCCACGACGCGGTGTTCGTCGCCACCGGCGCAGCCCGCGTCAAGCGCCTGCCCGCACTCGACTACCGCCTGCCGGGCGTGATGGACGGCGCTGCCTGGCTCGCCGCCTGCAATGCCGGCGCGCCGCCGGCGCTGGGACCGAGCGTGGTGGTGATCGGCGGCGGCAGCGCGGCGATGGACGCAGCACGCAGCGCGCGCCGCGCCGGCCATGCGGTGACGGTGCTCGCGCTCGAGTCGCGCGCGCAGATGCCGGCGCAGCGCGACGAGGTCGACGAGGCGCTCGAGGAAGGCATCGTGCTGCTCGATGGCGCGATGCTCGACGACCTGCAGATCGATGCGCAGGGGCTCGAACTTCGATGCACACGCGTGAACTTCATGCCCGCTGCGAATCGTGGCGAGTTCCGCGTCGAGCCCATCACAGGCAGCGACTTCAGCTTGCGCGCCGACGCGGTGCTGTCGTGCATCGGCCAGGACCCCGAGCTCGCGCCGTTCGGCGACGTGCTGCCGCGTCGCGATTCGCTTGTGGACGTGGACCCGTCGACGCAGTCCAGCGGCGCCAACGGCGTGTGGGCCGGCGGCGACGTGGCGAGCCTCGCGCGATTCGTCACCGAGGCGATCGGCATGGGCCAGCGCGCCGCGCTGGCGATCCACCGCCAGCTGGCAGGCGAGGAGGCGAAGGCCGCGCCCGAGCGAGCGGTCGTGCCGCTGTCGGCGATCGCCACCTGGTACCACGAGCCCGCACGGCGCGCGAGCGCGCCGCTGCTGCCGGTGGACGAACGGCTGGCGAGCGGCGCCGAGGTCCAGCTGGGCCTGGAGGTCGAGCAGGCACTGGCCGAAGGCGCGCGCTGCTTCTCGTGCGGCACCTGCATCACCTGCGACAACTGCGTGGTGGTCTGCCCCGACCTCGCGGTCAAGCGCGTCGGCGACGGCTACGAGGTGCTCGCCGAGTACTGCAAGGGCTGCGGCCTGTGCGTGCGCGAATGTCCCACCGGCTCGATGACGATGTTGGAGGAGCGACGATGAACAGGGGTGAGACCCGCGTGCTGCTCACCGGCAACCACGCCGTGGCCTGGGGTGCGCGGCTGGCCCGGCCGAAGGTCGCGCCGGTGTACCCGATCACGCCACAGACGCCGGTGCTCGAGTTGCTGACCGAGTTCCAGGCACGCGGCGAGTTCGACGCCGAAATCATCACCGTCGAGTCCGAGCACTCGGTGATGTCGGCGTGCATCCCGGCCTCGCTGGCCGGCGTGCGGGTGTTCACCGCCACTGCGTCGCAAGGACTGCTCCTGATGCACGAGCTGCTGCACTACGCCGCCGGTGCGCGCGCGCCGATCGTGATGGCCAACGTCAACCGCACCGTCGCCTCGCCCTGGGCCTTCTGGCCCGACCAGACCGACAGCCTGGCGCAACGCGACACCGGCTGGATCCAGTACTACGTCGAAAGCGCGCAGGAGGCACTGGACACCGTGCTGCAGGCCTACCGGGTGGCTGAAGCAGCGCTGCTGCCGGCGATGATCAACCTGGACGCGTTCTACGTCTCGCACGCGCTGGAGCCGGTGTCGATTCCCGCGCAGGCGAGCGTCGATGCCTACCTGCCGCCGTTCGACCCACCGCACCGGCTCGACCCGGCGCGGCCCGAATCGTGGGGCAACGTGGTGAGCCAAGACATGTACTGCCGCCACCGCCAAACCGCCGAGGAAGCGATGACGCGCGTGCCGGCGCTGGCCGCCGAGGCCGATCGCGAGTGGGCCGAGCGCACGGGCCGCGCCTGGGGCGTGGTCGAGCGCTACCGCTGCGACGACGCAACGAGCGTGGTGGTCACGATGGGCAGCATGTGCGGCAGCGCGCGGGCCGCGGTCGACGCGCTGCGCGACGAAGGCGTGGCCGCGGGCCTGGCCAAGTTGCGCCTGTTCCGCCCGCTGCCTGTGGCCGCGCTGCGCGCCGCGCTGGCGGGCATGCGCGACGTGGTGGTGCTCGACCGCAACCACTCACCGGGGCTGGGCGGTGTGCTGCA
>JAOUIM010000161.1 GCA_029884035.1 Aquincola sp.
GTGCCGGCGACCTATGGCACCGGAAGGCCGGCTTTAAGTTGCTGCTGACCGCACCTGCGCGCCTGCAGGCTGAAGCCGCCCAAGCGTCCGCTGACCGAGAACCTCAATTGGGACTCACGGCCCCATCGGCGATATAGCTGACTGTGAGATGTTCGCCGCCAAGCAGCGGCTCGCACGACCCACACGCCAGAAGAAGTCTTAATCCCAGAGTGCCGACCTGGCGTCCTGTTCCAGTTGCCAATGTGAGCCCGCTGCCGCGCTCTTCAGATCCCTGAGCATCCGAAGTCCCGTCTGAAACCCAAGTTCGCGATAGGCCTCGAACTGCTTCTCGTCAAAGAACTGGTCACCGGTGGATTGGTTCGGAAACCCCGGATGCACGTTGCGGTAGCCCTGCAGATCCGCAGTGAGCCCCTTGAAGAAAGTGGACTTCAGGTAGATCAACGTGCCGTGCTCGGGCGCCTGCTCCGAACCCTGCCCGCTGCGCAGTGAGTAGCGGATGGGCGCGATGAGGTACCCGCGCTCTGCCGCCAGTAGCTCCGGCCTGGTCTCCTTCTTGGAGTCGTTTGCCTTCGGTACCAAAGCGGCAAGATCCTCGCTGCGCACATCAATGATCGCGCCGAAGTCGGTACGGGCCTTCTCGATCGCATTGGCCAAGTCAGCGAACTTGAACGCGGGGTCGGCCGTGGCGTCGCACACGATGATCAGCTTCAGGCGCCGCCGCGCAAGTTCATAGAGGCCCAGATTCTCGAAGTGGCCACCGTCGGTCAACAAGACGAAGCGTTGGTCCTCGTCCTCGCGAAGATTCATGCGACCGAACGACTCGAAAAGTCCTGGGTAGAGCATGTTCGGCTTGCTCCAGCGCGCCAGCATTTGCGCTCCCATTGATGCCTTCGCCGTACGATTCCAGTTGGGGTTCGTCGCCCAATAGCCCAATCTCAGGTTGAGCATGCCCATCAGCACCGAAAGCACAGGCTGCCGGGTGATGCCCTCGCCCCCCGGTCCCGCGTTGGAATTGACTGCAGCACCCGAGATTGCCATGGCCGTGGCGAGCGTGAAACCATTGACCGGCGAGCGTTCCGTTTCCACCCAGTGGGTTGCCCGGCTGCCGCAGAACAGTGGACTGAGGATGAAGTTGTCACCGCCTCGTGCCCGATAGCGTGGATGAGTCGAAGAGACCAGAACCACATTCGCATTGATGATGTGGTACGGCCCACGCAGAAGCTTGTCTTCTTTCGGACGGCTGGATGCAGCGGGCTCCATGCGCTCGCCATGCGCTGGTTCCCGGCAGATGTCGCCCAACATGGTTGCGTCTCCAGGAAGGGACGGACCGATACGCGACTCCTGTCCTTCAAGCATGCGCTTCCTCAATTCCCTGAGGTCGGGCATGAACAACTCCAGCAGTCGATCACGGTAAAAACGGTGCAGCGACAGGTAGTTCGCTTCCGGCACCCATCCGAACAGCACCAAGATGCCAAGCGCCACGGCAACGATACCGATGGCGCCGATGCCAGGGGTCAGGTTGAGCCGGCGGGTCAGGACGAACGCCAGAAGGAGCACCCCGAACATCAGGATGATCGATGCCGCCCAGACCACAAGCGCCGTGGGCACTCGGGGTTTCTTGTCGCTGCGCGCCTGCAGGTAGCCCCACAGGCTTCCGATCACACCAACGACCGTGGCAACAGCCCCAACTGCAGCGGGTTTATTGCCTTGCACCTGCCCGAGCAGGTCGAGCCAGCTGCGCAGGCTCAAGAGGTCGTGCTTCGCCAGGAACTCATGCGTCCACGGCAATGCCCCGATCACGAACGCAGCGATCGCCACGACGAAGAGCCAATGCGTCAGCACGTCGTACAGGCGTCGGATCCGGTATGGCACGCTCACCGGGGCGCCGCCTGTCACACTGTGCACGTCTTGCTTCTCCAGGCGATCGAAGGCGCGGGTCAATGGCACGTAGACGACCGAGAGCAGCGCATAGAGCAAGAAGGCGCCCGCCGCAATCATGAGCACTGCGTTGGCCGCGGGGAGTTGAGTGAGACCTTCGGCACTGGAGGTGTTGCGATCCACCTCGGGATTCAGGCCGAATACCCTGATGCTGAATAGACACTGGAACAGGACAACCAACACGGCGGCATGGACCACCACGCTGGCGGAGACGCCGCGCAACAACACACCGGCTAACGAGAGCAATGTGACCCCGCCTCCGGGCGCCAGGTAGTTGACGTTCTGCCGCAACCTTCTCAGCAGACGACCTTTGAGGCTTTCGTCCTGGCCTCGTCCCGTTTCTGGCGCCTTAACGCTGACCATCGGGTAGGAGACATAGGGGAAGTTCTCGCGCGAGACATCGAACTTTGGCAGTGTGTCTGCTGCGCCGGAGTGGGCCTCGCGCGCAGATTGGTGCAGCAGGTAGGACAACGATGCTCCGATGTACCCGCCACCCGACACGGTCGACAAGTAGTCAACCTTTTGAAGACATCCCTCGTGGGCCAAGGCCTGGAGCACGCCAAGACATACGCTCGCCGAGCGAATCCCGCCCCCCGATAACGCCAAGCCAACCTCCGGCGGGCGGCCGCGCCACGTCTCGATGTAGTCAAGCTCAGCCTTGACGATGCGGGCCGCACCGTCGTAGAGCATGTTGTCAGGGTCGAACCTGGCCCTGTCGTCACTCGCTTCCATGCAGAGCCTCCGCACACGAGCGCTTCGTCTTCGTACTTGTCAGTCGCACGTCCTGAACTCGTCGGGACCAAGAGTCACGCGTGCAAAACACGCCGCTGTGGCGGCGCTGTCGTAGTCGTTGGGCAGTGCTGCTAGTCATCTGAGCTTCTGGCCAGCGCGTCAGTCCTCCTCGCAGGGCTCCGGGTAGACGCCGACGACGATGATCTCGTACGGGAGATTCCAGTTCAGCGGCTCGCGCTCGTCGCCGCGGTTCTTGACGCGCCAGGCCACGAGCGCCAGGTCGAGCCTCGGAATACCCAGGACCCGCAGGCAGTCACCACCCTTGCCGTCGCGCACAGCCACTTCGGGCGGCGTGTCCTTGACGAACACCATGCGCTTGTTCCGCAGCAGCAGGTGGCCTTCCTGGTCCTGGATGCGGGCCTTGGCGACGGCGCCGTCGGAGATCTTGAACGGCTTCTCGTTCAAGACCATCTGGAAGTTAACGTAGTTGTAGCCTATGCCGTTGCTGACGATCGTGACCTTGCCGCTCTTCGGGATGATCTTGGAACGGACGTTCTCATACCGTGGGAAGGCGTCCTCGGGCTTCTTTGCGTCGTAGCCCGGAATCGGCTGGAAGGACGCGCGGATGTCGATGCCACCGATTTCCGTGACCGGGTGGATCTCGAACACATGGTCGGGATTGCTCGACTGCGCCGCCGCAATAGGTTTGCCCTGCACGAAGACGTTGTCACCGCCATGCTCGTTCCAGATCCGCCAGGCGCCACTTATCGAGATCGGGCTGTTGGTGCCAGCAGCGTTGTTTGCCGCCTCCACCGCGTCGGGGTGGTTCTTGGCGTTCATGATCTCGGCGACAGCGGCCATTCCGATGTTCTTGGCATCGCGCCCGGCCACGTGCATGTCGCCGTCCTTGGACGCTGGGTTGGGTTTGCCTTTGCTGTGGTCGACGATGAACTTGGCGTCAATCGTGGCGCGGTTCTTGTACTTTTCGATGAAGCTGTTGTTCAGCGTGATGCTGATTTCGGCCAGTGCCTGCCCGAAGGGCAGCAGCGCAAGCCAGAACACCATGCCTCGAACGATAAGGGCGATGTGTTTCATCTCTGCTCTCCGACGATCGCTGTCGTGGAAAGATCGAGGCATGGGGCGTCGGGCCTTTGTACCCCGTCTGACCCGTCGCAGCGCAGCACTTAGCCTATGCCCATAAGGCGCTGGTGTCACCTGTAAGGATTGACGGGGTTCCGGCGCAACCCCCTAGAACACCCCGACCAAGACCCGGTTGCAAGCATGTCTGCTTTCTTGGGGAGCGTCGGTCGCAACTCGACCCAAACCCGCCAGCCGGGTTGTTCCAAAGCAGCCGGACGGCGGGCCATCGCTTTTCTTGTTTCGCTTCGACGAAGCGGCCGTTCGTGATCTCACACACCCGGCCACAAGCGGTCCTCGCCGGAGCGCGCGGAGTTCGTGCCTCAACTTGTCAAGGAAGGACAGCTTTCGGGCGACGAGTCTCAAGCGTCAATCGGCTCGACTCGGCCAGGAGCGAACGCTCGACGCGCTTCCCCCGAACGACGGCTCGCTGACGGTCTGCCGACATTCAGGATCGCTCTGCCAGATGGGCGTGACACGAGGATCATCGGTATGACTTTGAAAGCGCTCCTGCACCTTGGGCGTCGCTCCGGGGATCTCGATAACTCGCTCAAGCGACCGCGCCCAGAAGCCAAGCCACCCCAGGGGCACCCGCTACGTGTCCGCGATGCTGCGCACGGTTGCGCTTGCTGGCCCCGGTGTCAGCGTGGCGTGGTCACGCCGACCGGCGCGGTGTAGGCCGACGGACCGGCCGGATTCGTCGCGCGCACGCGGTAGCGGTAGCCTGTGGAGCGGCTCACTGTGCTGTCGAGAAAGGTGACGACATCACCCGGCAGCGACGCGATGCGTGCGAACGACGTGCACTTGCTGCCCTTGCAGCGCTCGACCTGCAGGCCGGTCGCGTTGCGAGCGATGTTGGTCCAATTCAGCCGGATCTGCGTGCTCGAAAGGGCCTGCGCTGCAAGCGCGGTGGGCGCAGCCGGGCTGGTGGCATAGGGGTCGGTGGGCGTCTGGGTCGGCGTGACCAGCACGTAGCCGCTGCCGGCTGGCGAGTAGCCACGGGCCACGACCTGGCCGGAGGAGTTGATGGCCACCGCCTCCGTCAGGATCCACCCGCCGGTGTTGTTCGACACGAGGTTGGTCAAGTCGAACAGCGCGCTGCTGACAGCATGGTTGCCGATCACGGCACGTGCGGTCATCGCATCTGCTCCCGTGCGGCCGACCACCTCGCCGCGCGCATTGATGCCGCTCAGGCGGCTGGTGACGCCGGCCGATGGGCTGAGATTGAAGGCCACGCCCGACAGCGTGTTCCACACCATCGCATGGGTGATTGGCAGGTTGTTGGCGTCGACCACGCCGCTGTGGACCTCGCCTGCCGCATAGTCACGGTCGTTGATCGCAAACGCGCGGCTGGAAGGACCTGGGTGCGTGCCGTGCAGGTCGACCCAGCTGCCGTCAGGCGACGCGACGAGAGCACGGAAGTCGCGCGTGGCGCAGAGGGATACCGGTACGCCGGCGCCGGCGACGCGCCCGGCGGCATTGGCGCCGGAGAGCGAGACCTGCAGGCTCCCGCCGCCCAATGCCGTCCAGGCACCGGCGAGCGACCCGATCCAGCCCGGATAGGGCGTGCAGCTGCGCGTGAGGAGCGCATCGAGTCCGTCGCTCAACTGCACAGCGATCGAGCCGGCGTTGGTCAGGCCCCGTGCCCGCAGCGGAGTCGTCAGCGTGGGGGCGATGGCCGGTGGCGAACCGCTGGTCACCGTGCCATCGGCCTGGCGCACCAGCACCGAGCGCACGATGTTGCCGCTTGCGTCGAGCCGGATGCTGGCACCTGCGAGCTGGCCGTTGCCGTTGAGCGCACCATAGTCCGACGAGATGATCGTCACCGTGCCACGCGCCATGTCGACCAGCGCCGGCGCGTCCGACATCGAGCAGATCTGCCCAGGCGGACACGGCGGAATGGCCCTGCCGAGAATCTGCCCCTGGTCGTTCAGCGCCGTGAAGGCGGTCAGTGGCAGCGGCTGGAGGGTATAGGCTGGGAACGACTGAGCCAGTGCACCGCTCCACGCGAGCTCGGCTCCGAGCGCGATCAGGATCAGGCGGCCTGCGCGGGTCACGGGCGCGATGGCATCGATTGGGAATCTCGGCATGGTGTAAGCGTCCTCTATGGCGGTTCTTCGGTGCTCAGCGGGGAACCGGCACAGCGCATGGCTGAAGACTTTCGCTACGCGGAAGTATAGAGACGCAGCCCCGATCCAAGTAAGCACTCGTGCTTGTTCAGCAGACGTTCGTCATGCGGATCCTGAACGTCGTCAATGGGCCAGCCACTGCCGACCACGGACGTCGGCTATCCGGTCGCTCAACTTGGGAGTCAGCTTTCCGGCGGTGAGATCGCGCGCCCGACCGACGCTGGCCGACCCAAACCCGACTGCCGGGTTGCTCCAAAGCAGCCGGACGGCGAGCCATCGCAGTTCATGTTTCGCTTCTACGAAGCGGCCGTTCGTGATCTCAAACACCCGGCTGGGAGCGGGTGCCGCGGGTATCGGCCGCAAGCGGTCTTTCGATGTCCGAGACGGCTCAAGTTGCGAATCCGACTGAACGCTCTGATACTGCCTGCAAACCCCATCTGGGCATTCTCTGCCCGCGGCTATGCACTCGATGTCAACAAGCACTTCGAAAGTCGTCCGCACGATGTGCCCGATGAATTGCCATCCGACTTTGTGCGGGATGCTGGCTGAGGTCCGCCATGATCGATTGATCAGCGTGAAGGGCGATGACGACAACCCGGACAGCCGGGGCTTCTTGTGTATCCGGGGGCAGGCTTCACGCGAGATCTTCGACAACCCCGCGCGACTGCTCCACCCTCTGGTTCGCGACAGACGAACCGATGAGTTGAGGCGGGCCACATGGGATGAGGCTCTGCATCGAATTGCTGGAAGCATTCGCCGCTCGCCACCGGCGGCGACGGCGATCTGGCCAGGCCACGGCACCTTCACGACCAACTACGGCACCCGTATCAGCGCGCAGTTGATGATGCGATTTGCCAACTTCCACGGCAGCCAGTTCTGGAACCCCACGATGATTTGCTGGGGGCTGGGTGCATTCGGTCTTGGGCTGACGGGCATGCTCGAGACCAACACCAAGGAGGATATGGGCGAACACTCGCAGCTGATCGTGCTGTGGGCCGCCAATCTGGCCAGCCAGCCCAACACGGCGCGCCACCTGATGGCTGCAAAGCGGCGCGGTGCGCATGTCGTGACCATCGATGTTCGCCAGACCGAAGCGGCGGCAAAGTCCGACGAGGTCCTGCTGATTCGCCCGGGCACCGACACCGCACTTGCCCTGGCGTTGATGCACGTCATCTGCAAGGAGCGGCGCCACGACGCGGCGTTTGTCGAGCAGCACACCGTTGGCTTCGACCAACTGGCGGCGCAACTGGAGGTGTACACGCCCGCCTGGGCCGCTCAAGTCACAGGCATCGCGGCAGACCGCATCGTCGATCTCGCTAGGCGCTACGCTGGAACGCGACCGGCCATGATCGTGCTCGGTGGCAGCTCCATGCACAAGGGCGGCAACGGCTGGGAGGCCGGGCGTGCCATTGCCTGCCTGCCGGGGCTGACAGGCAACGTGGGTATCGCTGGTGGTGGCTTCGGCCCGCGCCATGGCAGCGGGGCGCATGGGCGCGGCCTAGGCAACATCACCGAGCCCGGTCGCCGGTCGCCCGGCGCGGCCATCCCCAGCCAGATGTCGGCCGTCACGGCTGCGCTGCGCGACGGCAGCATCAACAACCTGCTGCTGATGGGCAGCAACATGCTGTCGTCGTTTCCCGACGCCAATTCGGTGGCCGATGGCTTGGCTCGCACCCAGATGGTGGTGAGCTACGACCTGTTCCTGAACGACACCGCACGCCAATTCGCCGATGTCGTTCTGCCCAGCACAGCATGGCTCGAGGAGCTGGGC
>JAOUIM010000162.1 GCA_029884035.1 Aquincola sp.
CGACGAGCACAAGGGGGTCAAGGTGCTGGCTGCCTTCACGCACGGCCCCGGCATCGTGTTCAACACCAAGCGCTCGATCGCCAAGGTCGACGACCTGTCGGGCCTGAAGTTCCGCGTCGGCGGCGGCATGGTCAACGAGATCAGCAAGGCGCTGGACATGAACGTCACGCTCAAGCCTGCGCCAGAGAGCTACGAATTGCTGTCGACCGGGGTGATGGACGGGACGCTGTTCCCGGCCGAATCGATCGAGTCGTTCAAGATCGACAAGGTCATCAAGTACGGAACGACCTTCCCTGGGGGCCTGTACAACACGTCGTTCGTCTTCATGATGAACCAGGCCACCTACGACAAGCTGCCGGCCGACGTGAAGAAGGCGATCGACGAGTTGTCGGGCGAGTACGCGGCGCGCATGTTCGGACGCGGCTGGGACAAGGTCGACCGTCGCGGCATGGCCTTCATGCAGGCCGCCGGCGTGCAGTTCACCCAGGCCGACGCCGCGTTTGTGAAGGCCGTGCAGGGCAAGGTCGGCGCGGTGGAGGACAGGTGGGCCACCGCGGCCGAAGCGAAGGGCCTGAAAGACGCCAAGAAGGTGCTCGCCGAGTTCCGCGCCGAGATCAAGAAGCTCGAGAAGTGAGTCGGCGGGCGTGGCGCGGCTGAAATCGCTGCTCGCCACGCTGAGCGGCGCCATTGCCGCGCTGGCGCTGTTCGGCATCATGGTGCTGACGTTCATCGACGTCGGCGGGCGCAAGTTCCTGAGCGAATCGGTGCCGGGCTCGCTCGAGCTGACCGAGTTGATGATGGTGGTGGTCATCTTCGCGGGCCTGCCGTTGGTTTCGCTGCGCGGCGAGCACGTGGTATTCGATTCGATCGACCCACTGCTCGCGGCACCGGTCCGGCGCGTGCAGGCACTGCTGGTGGACCTGGGCGTAGCCGCGATGCTCGCGGGTATGGCCTGGCTGATGTGGACGAAGGCCGGTCAGATGGCCGAATACGGTGACACGACCGCGCAACTGAAGATCGCACAGGCGCCCTTCGTCTATCTGATGGGCGGGTTGCTCGCACTGACCTCGTTGGTGCACCTTCTCCTGGCGCTTATGCCGACCGCACACCACGACCCGGGTGTTGAACAGGAATGACCGAGGCCCTGCTCGGCTTCGGTGCGGTGTTCGTGCTCGCGCTGCTGCGCGTGCCTCTGGCCTTCGCGATGGGGCTCGTCGGCGTCGTCGGGCTGGGCCTGGTGCGCGGCTGGCCGGCCACCGCCGCCAGCGCCGCCCAGGTCGTCTACGAGACGGGCTTCGCCTACACGTTGTCGGTGGTGCCGTTGTTCATCCTGATGGGCAACTTCGTGGCCCGCGCAGGGCTGGCGCAGGAACTGTTCCGCGCTGCCTACGCCTTCGTCGGCCACGTGCGGGGAGGTCTCGCACACGCCACCGTGCTGGCCTGTGCCGGCTTCGGCGCGATCTGCGGCTCGTCGATCGCGACCGCGGCGACGATGAGCAAGGTCGCGTACCCGTCGATGCGCAGGCTCGGTTATGCCGACTACCTGTCAGCCGGTGTCATCGCCGCAGGCGGAACGCTGGGCATCATGATTCCGCCGTCGACGATCCTGGTGATCTACGGCATCGTGACCGAGACGCACATCGGCAAGCTGTTTGCTGCCGGGCTCCTGCCGGGCCTGTTCTGTGCACTGATGATGATGGGTGCGGTCGCCTATATCACCTGGCGCGACCCGCAGGCCGGTCCGGCCGGTGAGCGCGCGTCGTGGACCGAGCGGCTGCGCGCGGTGCGAAACATCTGGGGTGTCGCCGTGCTCGTCGTCCTGGTGCTCGGGGGCATCTACGGCGGCGTCTTCACCGCCACCGAGGGCGCCGGCATCGGCGCGTCGGGCGCCTTCGTGTTCGCGCTCGCCAGGCGCGCGTTGACGTGGCGCGTGCTCTACGAGGTGCTGGTGGAATCCGCACGCACGACGGCGATGCTGTTCACGGTCCTGATCGCCGCGATGATGTTCTCGGGTTTCATCAACTTCACGACCATGCCGGGCGACCTGAAGGACTGGATCCTGCAACTGGGTCTGCCGCCGCTGGCCATCGTCGGCGCGATGATGGTGATCTACGTGGTGCTCGGAACCATCATGGAGGAGCTGTCCATGGTGCTGTTGACGATTCCGGTGTTCTTCCCGATCGTCGTGCAGCTGGGATTCGATCCGGTCTGGTTCGGCGTGCTGATCGTGCTGGTGGTGCAGATCGGATTGATCTCGCCGCCGGTCGGAATGAACCTGTTCGTGCTCAATGCCCTCCTCAAGGACGTCGCGCTGGGACAGATCTTTCGGGGCGTCTGGCTGTTCGTGGCCGCGCTGGTCGTGGCGCTGGCCATCGTTCTGGAGATTCAGCCGCTGGCCCTGTGGCTGCCCGGCCTCATGAAGTAGGCGCCGCACACGGGTGGCGGCCGCACGGCTGCAGCCAGCGCCCCCGTTGCAACGTCCATCCATGTTCCTCGACGGGGCAATCGCTGCACGGATGCGGCGGGCATGCGGACGTGGCTTGCCGATCGCATGTCCCTGGGGCGCAAATGGGTGGGCATCCACGTACGTGTTTCCCGACCGTCGGGAGCGAGCGAGATGCATAACATCGGCGTCCTCATGAATCCCGCTCCAGGAGCCATCTCCATGATCCAGCGCATCCTGATCGCCCTTGCCGCCACCTTGGCCGCGGGCGCCGCCCTTGCTGAATATCCCGACAAGCCGATCACGATCGTCGTGCCCTTCGCCGCGGGCGGTCCGACCGACAAGGTCGCACGTGACTTCGCCGAGGTGCTGCGCAAGGGGCTGAACAACCAGACCGTGCTGATAGAGAACGTGGGCGGGGCTGGCGGCACGCTGGGTGCAGCCAAGGTGGCCAAGGCCGCGCCCGATGGTTACACCCTCCTCCTCTTTCACATCGGGATGGCAACCTCACCGGCGCTGTACCGCAACCTGCCGTACAAGACGCTCGACGACTTCGAGTATCTGGGCTTGATCAACGAGGTGCCGATGACATTGATCGGCCGCCCGACGCTGCCGGCCAACAACTTTGCGGAATTGGTCAAGTGGATCGAAGCCAACAAGGGCAAGGTCAACCTGGCCAATGCCGGGCTCGGCGCCGCATCGCACCTGTGCGGCCTGTTGTTCCAGCAGAGCCTGAAGGTCGACATGACGACCATCCCCTACAAGGGCACGGGCCCGGCGATGACCGACCTGCTCGGCGGCCAGGTCGACGTCATGTGCGACCAGGCCACGAACACCGCAGGGCTGATCGAGTCCGGCAAGGTGAAGGCCTTTGGCGTGACCTCGCTCAAGCCACAGACCGCGCCGGCGCTGGCCAAGTTGCCGACACTGGACTCGGTCGGCCTGAAGGGCTTCAACGTCACGGTCTGGAACGCGCTGTATGCGCCGAAGGGAACGCCGAAGGCCGCGGTGGACAAGCTCAATGCGGCGCTGCGCGCGGCGCTGAAGGACCCTGAATTCATCAAGCGCCAGGAAGCCCTCGGCGCCGTCATGGTCACCGACGGCCGGCTGGCATCCGACGGTCACAAGAAATTCCTGGAGGCCGAGATCGCCAAGTGGGGTCCCGCCATCAAGGCCGCCGGCCAGTACGCAGACTGAGGGCCATCGTTCCAGGCCCGACGCGGCTTGGACTAGGGCGGCTTGCGGGCCCGGTCGCGGGTATTCAGGACAAGCGCAGCGGAATCGTCACCGGCCCGTCGTTGACGAGATGCACCTGCATCTCGGCACCGAACTCGCCGCAGGCCACCTGCGGATGCGTGGCGCGGGCGGTCTGCACCACTCGCTCGTAGAGCGCCTCACCGAGCGCGGGGGGCGCCGCCGCCGAGAAGCTCGGCCGATGACCGCCGCTGGTATCTGCGGCCAGCGTGAACTGCGAGACGATCAGGACGCCGCCCTGCACGTCCTGCACGCTGCGGTTCATCTTGCCCTGCTCGTCGGAGAAGATGCGCAGCTTGAGCAGCTTGGCCACGAGCCGGTCGGCCACGGTCGCGTCATCGGTCGGCTCGGCGCAAACGAAAACGAGCAGGCCATGCCCGATTTCGCCGACACGCACGTTGTGCACCTCGACATGGGCGCCGCGAACGCGCTGCACCAGCGCGATCACAGCACGCGCTCCGAGGTATCGTCGAAATGCGCCTCGACGTCCATCGGCAGCAACTGGATCGTCGCGCGCAGGCCGGGCACCGCGCTCATCAACGCCTGTTCGACCGAGGTGCGCAGCGCCGCGGCGCGCTGCAGTGTCCATCCCGCCGGCATGTGCATGTGCAGGTCGACAAACCGGCGCTGCCCCGCGCGGCGCGTCGAGATGTGGTCGAAGCGCAGCGTATTCGGGTGCGCAAAAGACGCCAGCACCTGATCGATCTGCTGCTGCACCGCGGGCTCGACGGCGCGGTCCATCAGGCCATCGGTGGAACGCCGAACGAGGCTGTAGCCTTCACGTGCGACGTTGGCCGCCACGGCAATCGCCACCACGGGGTCGAGCCAGAGCCAGCCGGTCGCGCCGGCCAGCATCAAACCGGCGACCACGCCAGCCGAAGTCCAGACGTCGGTGAACAGGTGGCGAGCGTCGGCCTCGAGCGCCATCGAGCGATGCTCGCGCCCCTTCTTCAGCATCGCCCAGGCGAGAACGCCGTTCATCGCCGAGCTGATGACCGACAGCGCCAGGCCGATCGAGAGCCTTTCGAGCGGCTGCGGCGCCAGCAGGCGGTCGACCGCGGCCCAGATGATGGCCACCGCGGCGGCAAAGATGAGCACTCCCTCGAACCCGCTCGAGAAGTACTCGGCCTTGTGGTGGCCGAACGGGTGGTCCTCGTCCGGCGGCCGGGCGGCGATGGTGACCATCGCGAGGGCGAACATCGCACCGGCCAGGTTGACGACGGACTCCATTGCGTCGGACAGCAGGCCCACGGAACCGGTCAGCCACCAGGCGCCCGTCTTGAGCGCGATGGTGGCCAACGCCACCATGATCGAGACCTTGAGGTAGGTGCGAACCTGCATCGCCGCGCGCCGTCGACGGGGCTAGGTCAGCGTGACGCGCGCGAACTTGCGCTTGCCGACCTGGATCACGACCGTGCCGGCGCCGATCCTGAGGCCTTTGTCGCTCACCACCGCGCCGTCGACGCGTACCCCCCCTTGCGCGACCAGCCGCATCGCCTCGCTGGTGGAGGTCACCAGTCCCGCCTGCTTGAGCAGGTTACCCAGGGCCATTGGTGCGCCGCCGAATCTGAACTCCGGCAGTTCGTCTGGGATGCCGCCGCGTGCACGGTTGATGAAGTCCTGTTCGGCGGCATCGGCTGCCGCGGCGCTGTGGAATCGGGTGGTGATCTCCTTGGCGAGAAGGACCTTTGCGTCCTTCGGGTTGCGGCCCGAGTCGATCTCGCGCTTGAGCGCGGCGATCTCGCTCTCCGGTCGGGCCGACAGCAGCATGAAATAGCGCCACATCAGATCGTCGCTGATCGACAGCAGCTTGGCGAACATGGTGTTGGCGGGTTCCGTGATGCCGATGTAGTTGTTCTTCGACTTCGACATCTTCTCGATGCCGTCGGTGCCTTCGAGCAGCGGCATCGTCAGGATGCACTGCGGCTCCTGCCCGGCCTCCTGCTGCAGGTGGCGGCCCATGAGCAAATTGAACTTCTGGTCGGTGCCGCCGAGTTCGAGGTCGCTCTTCAGCGCCACCGAGTCGTAGCCCTGCATCAGCGGGTACAGGAATTCGTGCACCGAAATCGGTGTTCCAGCGGCAAAGCGCCTGGCGAAATCGTCCCGCTCCATCATGCGCGCCACCGTGTAGCGTGCAGCGAGCTGGATCATGCCGCGAGCGCCGAGCGGGTCGCTCCATTCGCTGTTGTAGCGGACCTCGGCGCGGTCGATGTCAAGGACAAGGCGGATCTGGTCGAAATAGGTCTGTGCGTTGGCCTCGATCTGCTCTCGCGTCAGCGGCGGGCGGGTGTTGTTGCGGCCGGAGGGATCGCCGATCATCGACGTGAAGTCCCCGATCAGGGGAATCACGGTATGCCCGAGTTCCTGCAATTGCCGCATCTTGTTGAACACGACCGTGTGGCCGAGATGCAGGTCCGGCGCGGTGGGGTCGAGGCCGAACTTGATGCGAAGTGGGCGGCCGGTCGCGGCCGAGCGCGCGAGCTTGGCCGTCCAATCCGCCACGGGGAGGAGTTCCTCGCAACCTCGCAGGCTGATTGCAAGTGCCTCGCGCACGGCGTCGGTCACGGGGTAGGCAGGCACTGTCACGTTTTCTGACATGGGGCTCGGGCTCGCCGGGGGTTTGTCACAAGGAAGCCGCGCGAGGCAATCGGTAAAATCGGCCCGTGGCAGCCGTCCGGCCGGGGCCGAGCGCAACCACGCCACGCCGTGCCTACGGAAGCACCAATCTTAAGGTGTGCGCACGGGATCTCCGGCCACCCTGGCACCGAATCAGGAAAGTGACGTCCTTGGACACATTGGCGAAAGCCTCGATCGCCGCACAGGCATGGCTGGCCGAGCATCGCCGACCGTTGGCCGGGGCTGCTTTTTTCGTCCTGGCAGGCTTCGGTGTGGCGGCCTTCGCCGTTGCTCCCATGGCCCCCGACGCGGCAGCCCTGCCGCAGCGCGTCATCACAGAAGTGGTGCAGGCCGAGCCGATCGCGCCACAACTCGAGTCGCTTGCGGCCCATGCGCTGGAACTCGTGCGCTCGGACGTTACTCGCAGTGCAGAGCCGGCCGACGCGCTGCTCAAGCGGCTGGGCGTGACCGACAGCTACGCCGCGGCCTTCCTGCGCAGCGATGCAGCAGCTCGCCGTCTCTTCGATGGCCGCAGCGGCCGCCTGGTGCAGGTGCGCACGCGTGACGATGGTTCGCTGCTCGAGCTGATCGGCCGCTTGCCGGCTTCCGACGCTGGGCAGATGGGCACTCATTTCACGCGCCTGACGATCGGCCGCGACGCGCAGGGCGCACTCCACTCTCGCGAGGAGACTGTGCAGCTGCAGTCGCAGCCGCGTCTGGCCAGTGGAACGATCCGCAGTTCGCTATTCGCCGCCAGCGACGAGGCCCGCATTCCGGACGCGATTTCGATCCAGATTGCGGAGATCTTCGCGGCCGACATCGACATGCACCGCGAACTGCGTCAGGGCGATACCTTCAGTGTCGTCTACGAGACGCTCACCGCCGACGGCGAACCGATCGGATGGAATTCCGGGATCGGCCGCGTGCTCGCCGCGGAGTTCGTCAACGCCGGACGGACGCACCAGGCGCTTTGGTTCAGGACGCCCGATGGCCGGGGCGCCTACTTCGACGCCAATGGCCAGAGCCTCAGGCGTGCGTTTCTCGCAAGCCCGATGGAGTTCTCGCGCGTGACCTCGGGCTTCGCGATGCGCTTCCATCCGATCCTGCAGAGCTGGCGCAGGCACAACGGCGTCGACTATGCCGCGCCGAAGGGCACACCGGTGCGGACGGTCGGGGATGGCGTGGTCGACTTTGCGGGGTGGCAGAACGGCTACGGCAACGTGGTCCAGATCCGGCACAACAGCGAGCGCACGACCGTGTATGCCCACCTTTCGCGCATCGATGTCCGCAAGGGCCAGCGTGTCGAGCAGGGTCAGCACATCGGTGCCGTGGGCTCTACCGGCTGGTCGACCGGGCCTCATCTGCACTTCGAGTTTCGCGTCAACG
>JAOUIM010000163.1 GCA_029884035.1 Aquincola sp.
GCAGGATGTCGATCATCTTGCGGGCGCCCACGGTGGTTGAAAAGCTGCTGGCGTCCCCGCCCAGTTCCGCCGCTGTGCGAACTTGGATCTCCAGATCGCTCGTCGTGAACTCGATCCGACCAGCGTTCTTGCGCAGCAGCACATTAGCCAGGATCGGCAGAGTGTGCCGGCGCTCGACGATGCCGGCTACCGCCTGCAAAGCCCCAAGCAGCTGTTCCTGCGGTGCCTTGAGCACGATCATCTTGTCTTCCTCACTGGCTTCTTTTCAAGTTAGTCGTATTGGTAGAGGCCTGTTGGGCCTGTGGAGAACACTATTTTCGCCTGAGCCGACAACAGCTTAAGTCCCCACCAACCCTGTGCGCGACCCAGGAAGTCGGCGCTCGCTAAAACCGAACAACCTCGGCCGGAAGCGGTGCGCTGTGGATGAGGCCTTCCTTGCGCAAGGATTGTCCCCAGGGTTTCAAGCCAAGGGGGTCGGAGCGATACACGCTTCACATTCAGCCCTTGAGCGTCTGTTCGAGGACGTGCAATTGCTGGTTGAGATCGGTGTTCTTCTGGCGTTCGCCGCCGATCTTGCGCACCGCATGCAATACCGTGGTGTGGTCGCGGCCGCCGAAGCTGTCGCCGATCTCGGGCAGGCTCTTCTGGGTCATCTCCTTGGCCAGGTACATCGCGATCTGGCGAGGCCGGGCGATCGAGGCCGGGCGTTTCTTGCTGTACATGTCGGCGACCTTGATCTTGTAGAAGTCGGCCACCGTCTTTTGGATATTTTCGATCGAAATCTGCCGATTCTGGATCGACAGCAGGTCGCGTAGGGCCTCGCGCGCCAAGCCGATCGCGATCTCCTTCTGCGAAAAGCGCGCATAGGCCAGCACCTTGCGCAGCGCACCTTCGAGCTCGCGCACATTGGCGCGCACATTCTTCGCGATGAAGAAGGCGACGTCCTCCGGCATCGACGTGCCCTCGACCTCAGCTTTTCGGATCAAAATCGCGACGCGCATTTCCAGCTCGGGGGGCTCGATGGCCACTGTCAGACCCGAGTCGAATCGCGAAGTCAGACGCTCGTCGATATCGACCAGACCCTTGGGATAGGTGTCGCTGGTCATGATGATGTGCGCCCGCTTTGCAAGCAGGGCTTCAAAGGCGTTGAAGAACTCCTCCTGCGTTCGATCCTTGCCGGCGAAGAACTGCACGTCGTCAATGAGCAGCAGGTCCAGCGAGTGGTATTTCGATTTCAACTCGTCGAAGGTCTTGCGCTGGTAGTTCTTGACGACATCGCTGATGAACTGTTCCGCGTGCAGGTAGAGCACACGGGCATCAGGCCGGTCGCGCAGCAGCGCGTTGCCCACGGCATGGATCAGGTGCGTCTTGCCCAGACCGACGCCGCCGTAGATGAACAGAGGGTTGTACATCTGGCCCGGATTGCCCGCCACGTGCAACGCTGCCGTGCGGGCCATCTGGTTGGCGCGACCGGCCACCAGGGTATCGAACGTGAGTGCCGCGTTGAGGCGGTGAATGGGCAGAGTCGCGCGCGGCAGGCTTGCCAGCCGGCCCTCGAGCGTTCCCGCCGTCGGCCCTTGGACGGGCGGCACAGGGGAAGCAGTGCCGCGGTCGCCATTGGGCAAGGGTGTCGGCGCAGCCCTGGCGGGCCCGGGTGCAAGATGCAACTGCAGCGTCACCGGGCGGCCCGCCAAACCCGTGAGCACGCCCTCGATGCGGGCGCCGTACTGTGAGCGTATCCAATCCAGCTTGAACCGGTTGGGCACGCGCAGAGACACCACGGCCGCTTTGTCGTCGATCGCAACCTCGGCGGGCGGCAAAGGCCGTATCCAAGTATTGAATTGTTGTTCAGGGAGCTCGGTTGCGAGTTGTGCGCACCCGCGCTCCCAGAGGTCATTGCTCATTGTGGACAAGTTCTTGTAGAGCGGCGCCAGTGTAGCCCACACGATGGTCGTGACGATCGGGTTATCCACATGCGCGGCACCGCCCGATAGCCCCGCGCCGAAAGGCGCCACGGAACCCTGCTCGTTGACCGAGGCTGTGGTTCATGATGGAATCGCCGGTTTCCCTGATTTTGGCCGGGGCGTCCGGCTGATTGGAACAACGCGGAACAACGGGACAAATGCAATGGCAATGAAGCGTACCTACCAAGCCTCCAAGACCCGCCGCGCGCGAACGCACGGGTTCCTCGTGCGGATGAAGACGCGCGGTGGTCGCGCCGTCATCAACGCGCGCCGCGCCAAGGGGCGCAAGAGCCTGTCGGTCTGACCCGAGGCGCGGCTGCAGCGCCACCCGGCCCGGGATCCTTGTCAGGGACCAGTCTCGCGGCCCGCGCCAGCGCTCAAGATGACTGGGCAGTGCGGCACGCGGGCATGGAGCAGTCTGGGCCGGGAGGCCATTGCAGCATTGCGATCTCTACCGCCAATGGCCAGGACGGCTCATTTCGTTCTCCATCACGCCGCCCCCGGTCTGCTTGTTCCAATGTTATCAACAGCTAGCGCACCAACCCGGACCCATTCTGTGGATAACATGTCCGACGCAGGTGTGCGCGCAGGACTCGGCTTGATCACGCCGAAGCGGTTGGCTAGGAGAGCGGCAACGCGCAATCTCATCAAGCGTCAGGTGCGCTCCGCCGTGGATCGACAGGGGCTGCGCGAAGGACACTGGCTGGTGCGGCTGCATCGTGCCTTCGATCCCCGCGTGTATCCCAGTGCGGCGTCCGCGGCGCTTCGCGCGTCCGTGCGGCTCGAACTCGAAGAGCTGTTGCGCGGCGCGAGCCTCGCCGCGATCCCATGAGGCGGTCATCTGGCTGGCGGTACTGGCCTCGACAGGCCGTGGCGCTGCCGATCCGTCTGTACCGATTACTGCTCAGTCCGTGGTTGGGAAGCGCCTGCCGGTTCGAGCCAACTTGCTCCCGATATGCGCTCGATGCGCTCGAGCAGCACGGGGCGGTCGAAGGCAGCTACCTCGCTGCTCGCCGCGTACTGCGCTGCCATCCGTGGTGCGAGGGCGGTATCGATCCGGTCCCGACGCACTCTAACTTTCGTCTTCGTCGCAAGAGCCCCTCATGACCGATTTGCGCCGCACCATGCTTTGGGTGGTGTTCACGATGTCCCTCGTGATGCTGTGGGACGCATGGAACCGTCACACCGGGCAACCATCGCTGTTCATGCCTACTCCGGCGCGCACGATCGCACCAGCGGCGTCGGCGCCGCCGTCGCTGCCGACACAAGGAAGCGTTTCGCCACTGACGGGCGTGCCTGCAGCTGCTGCGATCGCAACGGCCCCCGGGGCTTCTGCGGCCGCAGCCTCGCCGCCTGCCGGCACAGCGGTGCCGGGCGCATCGGAGGTGACCGTCGTCACGACCGACCTCGTTAAGGCTTCGTTCGACAGCGTGGGCGGAAATCTCGTCAGGCTCGAACTCCTGAAGCATGCCGATGCCGAGGACAGGCAGCGGCACGTGACATTGTTCGATCGCAGTGCGGAGCGGGTGTACAGCGCGGAAACCGGCCTCATCACGGCGCAGAGCGGCGTCTCATTGCCGAATCACTGGACCCCGATGCGGCGCTTGCCCGGGCCGACGGAACTCGCGGCGGGCAGCGACCAGGTGAGCGTGGGCTTCGAGTCCGAGCCCGTCGGTGGCGTTACCCTGAGGAAGACGTACACCCTGCACCGGGGCAGCTACGTCGTCGACGTGCGCCACGAGGTCATCAACGCAGGGCCGGGGGTGATCACGCCCCAGTTGTACCTTCAGCTTGCGCGCGACGGCAACCCTGCGCGGGGCGAGTCCAAGTGGTACTTCACTTTCACCGGGCCCGCTGTCTACACCGAGGCCAAGAAGTACCAGAAGGTCGACTTCAAGGACATCGAGAAGGGCAAGGCCAGCCACGCCGACAGTGCCAACGACGGGTGGGTCGCCATGGTTCAACACTATTTCGCGTCAGCTTGGCTCGTGCCGGCGGGCAGCGCGCGGGAATTCAGGACGCAGAAGGTCAAGGACAACCTATACGCGGTATCGATGGTGCTGCCGCTGGGCGATCTGGCCCCCGGGTCGAGCAAAACACAGGACGCCCAGCTATTCGCTGGTCCGCAGGAAGAGCACGGCCTTGCGGCACTGGCGCCCGGGCTCGAACTGGTCAAGGACTACGGCTGGTTCACCGTGCTGGCCAAGCCGCTGTTCTGGGTCCTCGACCAATTGCACAAGGCGATCGGCAACTGGGGCTGGGCGATCGTCGGCTTGGTGGTGCTGTTGAAGATCACGTTCTACTGGTTGAACGCGAGCGCTTACCGCTCGATGGCCAAGATGAAAGCGCTCACGCCCCGTCTGACCGACCTGCGTGAACGCTACAAGGAAAAACCCCAGCTGATGCAGCAGGAAATGATGCGCATCTACCGCGAGGAAAAGGTCAACCCGCTCGGCGGCTGCCTCCCGATCCTGGCGCAGATGCCATTCTTCATCGCGCTGTACTGGGTCCTGCTGTCGTCGGTAGAGATGCGCAACGCGCCATGGATCGGCTGGATCCACGACCTTGCGCTGCCCGATCCTTGGTTCATCCTGCCCCTGCTGATGACCGCGTCGTCGCTGTTCCAGGTCTGGCTGCAGCCCGCGCCGGCCGACCCGATGCAGGCCAAGATGATGTGGATGATGCCGCTGATCTTCGGCGTCATGTTCTTCTTCTTCCCGGCGGGACTGGTGCTTTACTGGTTGACCAACAATGTCCTGTCGATTGCGCAACAGTGGTGGATCAACCGTCGACTCGGTGTCAAGTGACGAGACACGCCCGCCGCACGCACCGGGCGTGAGATCGGCGCGTGCGAATCGCACGCTTGCGCTCGAATGCCGCGAACCGGGGGTTGAGCCGCTCGCCTGTTACGCGGACGATGTGGTCATGCGGGGTTGACCCGGCGCAGCCCTCACTACCAGGGTGCGCGGCCGGCTCAGGACCGTGGTGTCATGCCACTCCCCCCGCGCCATTCCCTAGAAGGCGCCGCGCGACAATCGCGCGGTGCCTTCTTTCCTTGCGCAGGCTGACGATCCGATTGTCGCAATCGCCACCGCACCCGGCCGTGGGGCGGTGGGTGTCGTGCGCGTGTCGGGGCCGGATCTGGGCTCGCTCATCGACGCACTGATCGGCCGGCCGTTGGCGCCGCGCGTGGCGACCTATGGACCGCTGCGTGATGCGCGCGGCCATCCGATCGACCAGGGGCTTGCGCTGCACTTCCCGGCCCCGCATTCGTACACCGGGGAGGATGTGCTCGAGCTGCAGGCTCATGGCGGACCGGTCGTGCTGCAGCTGCTGCTCGCCCGATGTCTGGAAGCCGCGGCTGAAACCGAGCTGCGCAGCGGGCGCATCAGGCTGCCGCGACTGCGCCTGGCGCAACCAGGTGAATTCACTCAGCGCGCGTTTCTCAATGGCAAACTCGACCTTGCCCAGGCTGAAGCGGTCGCCGATCTGATCGACGCCAGCACCGAAGCCGCGGCGCGCGGTGCCGGGCGCTCGCTGGCCGGCGAGTTCTCGCGCGAAGTCGGGGCGCTTGCGGAGGACCTCGTCGCACTGCGCACGCTGGTCGAGGCCACGCTGGACTTCCCGGAAGAGGAAATCGAATTTCTGAAGAAGGCCGACCTGCGCGGCCGCCTCGATCGAACCGCCGCAAGCCTCAAGAGCCTGATTGACCGCACGCGCCAGGGCGCGTTGCTGTCGGAGGGCATGCGGGTCGTGCTGGCGGGCCAACCCAACGTCGGCAAGAGCTCCTTGCTCAATGCGCTGGCCGGCAGCGAGCTGGCGATCGTCACGCCGATCCCGGGCACGACGCGTGACAAGATCGGCCAGACGATCCAGATCGAGGGCGTACCGGTGCACGTCACCGATACCGCCGGCTTGCGCGAGACGAACGGCGCAAGCGATGAGGTCGAGCGCATCGGCATCGCGCGCAGCTGGGCTGAAATCGAGGGCGCCGACGCGGTGATCTTCCTGCACGATCTCACGCGGGCCGGGCAAGCCGCGTACGAGGCGGGCGAGGCGGCGATCGCCAGGCGACTCAGTGGGGACGATCGGGTGCTCCATGTCTTCAACAAGTGCGATGCCGCACCTTCGCGCCGTGCGCCACATGACGGACTGCGCCTTTCGGCCCGTACCGCAGAAGGTCTGGATGCGTTGCGGCGCGCGCTGCTCGAGCGAGCCGGCTGGCACGGGAGTCCCGAAAGCCCTTTCATCGCCCGCACGCGCCACGTGAACGCCCTCAAGCGCGCGGGCGAACACGTGATTACTGCCGGTGAACTCACGACACGCGGCGACGCCGCGCTCGAACTGCTTGCCGAGGAGCTGCGCCTGGCACACGACGCGCTCGGCGAGATCACCGGGCGCATCAGCGCTGACGAACTCCTCGGGGCGATCTTCTCCAGGTTCTGCATCGGCAAGTGAACACAAGTTGGTACATTGCCGCACCTCGGCGGTCCGGACCGCCGATTTTTTGATCTGGCCCAATTCTCACGGGGCTCATCGCCGCCCGAACGCGCGTTCACCCGCCTGCGCGATGCGCACCTGAGCAAGGACGTGCGCGGCACCGTCTGCGAGGCCTGCGTCGCCTACAAGTAGGCGCGGCTCGGACCCGGCGCTCCCCGGGGGGCGAGTGCTTGTACGGCGCGCGCCGGCTCTCGATAATCGGTGAGGCCAACGCCTGCACCGATGGATATCCAGCCACTCTGCGAAGCCATGCGCTCGCTGAACGCCGCCGACGCGTTCAAGGCGAGGCTGTCGCTCGAGCAGTGGCGGATGGTCGAGCCCTTCCTGACGCGCGCCGACGTGCGCGCGGGCGAACTGTTGCTCAAGCAGGGCGAGCACGATCGCACGCTGTACCTGCTCGAGTCGGGAACGCTGCAGGTCTACGTGAACCAGCCCAAGCCCGGCGTGTCGCGCCTGTCGATTCTTCGTGCCGGCTCGGTGGTGGGCGAGGCCGGCCTGTTCAGCGACCAGCCACGCATGGCCAACGTCGAGGCAATGACCGCCGCCGCGGTCTGGGCCCTTCGCGGGCCGCGTTTCGAGGAGCTGGCTGCGCGCAACCCGGCGTTGACGCTGGAACTGGTGCGCGCCGCCGCCGCCGTGATGGGCGTTCGCATGCGTGCCAACATCGAGCTCGGTCAGGCGGTCAGCTGAATCGATCCAACGCCGCCCGCGGCTGCCGGCCCGCGCACGGATGCGCCGAGCACACCCGCGCCGTGGCGGCTCGCCGGCGGTGAGGGTGGATCAGTGCCCGTCGAAATCGACCAGTGTGAACAACGCGAGGCCGCCCTCGCGCAGCCGAGCCGAGCCGCCGAGTTCGGGCAGATCGACGATCGCCGCGCCCTCGACCACCTGCGCGCCGAGCCGGTCGAGCAGACGCTTTCCGGCCAGCATCGTGCCCCCGGTGGCGATGAGGTCGTCGACCAGCAGCACGCGTGCACCCCGGACCACGGCATCCGTATGGATCTCGACGGTAGCGCTGCCGTATTCGAGCTCGTAGGTCTCGGCCATCGTCGTGAAGGGAAGCTTGCCTTTCTTGCGGATCGGCACGAAGCCCACATTGAGCTCATGCGCCAACACCGCGCCGATGATGAAGCCGCGCGCATCGAGCCCGGCGACGGCGGCGAGTCTTGCATCGAAGTAGCGATGC
>JAOUIM010000164.1 GCA_029884035.1 Aquincola sp.
GACGTCGAGCAGCGTGATCTTCTCGAACAGGTCGGCGATCAGTGCGTCGTGCTCCGGCCCGGCCTCGGCGCGCAGGATGCGAAGGAAATCCTGCGAATTCGCGTAGGGCGCGGGCCTGAATGCGAACTCCTCGAGCAGCCGCGCCAGCGCACGGTTGACCTTGTCCTCGCCGACCACCTCCTTGAGCCAGTACATCGCGAGCGAGCCCTTCTGGTAGTGGATGTACGGCTGGTTCTCGACGCGCGCGAGCGGCAGTTCCTCGACCACCTCGCCGCCGCGCGTGCGCAGGTAGCGGTCGAGCTCGTACTTCAGGAACTTGCGCATCTGCTCCTTGCCGTACATGCGCTCCATCACGAGCAGCGCCGAGTACTGGGCAAAGCTCTCAACCAGCAGCGTTGCACCCTGCTGCGCGCTGGGCACCAGCTGGTGGCCCCACCACTGGTGCGCGATCTCGTGCGCGGTGACGTAGGTCACGACGTCGATCTTCTCCGGCTGGCCGAGCTTGGTCAGGAAGCCGATGTTCTCCGAATAGGGAATGGTGTTCGCGAACGACTGCGCGAAGTTGGCATAGCTCGGAAACTCGAGGATCCGCGCCTGGCGGAACTGGTAGGGCGAAAACTGCTCACCGAACAGCGCGAGCGAGGCCTTCATCGCCGCCAGCATGCGCTCGACGTTGTACTCGTGACCCGGGTGGTAGTAGACGGCGAGGTCGATCGCGCCGGCCTTGTCGCGCCGGACGTCGTAGCGCGCCGACTGGATCGAGAAGAAATGGTTGATCGGCGCGTCGGGCTTGAAGCGCGCCGTGCGCCGGCCGTCCTTGACGACGTCCGACACGGTGTCGCCCGGTGCGATCGGGGTCTGGTCCGCGTCGGTGGTCACCGTGATGTCGGCGTCGACCCAGTCGCTGGCCATGCTGAACGCGCTGCGCGCGCGACCCTTCTCGTCCTCGAGCGTCGGCGGGCGCAGGTCTGCCGGCAATCCGTACTTGCGGCGCTTGGCGCGGTCGGTCAGCAGGCCATCGCGGCTCATGCCGACGGTGGGCGCGATCTCGCTGTTGTTGAGGAAGGTGCCGTTGGCGACGATGCGCGTGAGCGGCGCACCGTTGGCAAAGCCCCGCTCCTCGAGCGTGGTCGAAAAGCGCATCTCGCGCTCCTCGCCCGGCTGCATCGGCGGCGCCAGCCTGTAGACGCGGTACGGGTAGGGCTTGTGGTCCTTCTCGAGCACCGCGCCGTCGATCGAGAGCTCGTCGATGCGCAGCAGTTCTCCGCCAACGATGTGCACCTGCTCGATCGGGGCGTTCGTGCGATTGACCATCCGGTAGCGCCCGGTGGTCACGGCCCGTGCCTCGCGCGGGTACAGCTGCACGTCCAGCACGACGCTGGTGATGCGCGGCAACGGCAGGTTCTCGTAGCGCAGGAATGCCTTCTCGAAGTTCGCCAGAAGTTCCTCGCGCTCGGGTGTCGTGACGTAGCGGTTGAGCACATTGGTGTTGTAGAAGATGAAGGCGCCGCTGCCGAGCCACACGATGGTGCCCAAGGCGCCAGCGGCCAGGGCGCCACCGCGCAATCGGCGCGGCAGGGCGGCCAGGCGCGGGCGCAGCGCGGTGGTCGTGCCGCGCCGCCACATCGCGTAGGCCAGCACGCACAGCATCAGCGCGAAGGCGCTCCAGTAGACGAGGAACCAGGCCTGCCCGACCCAGAACCGCGCCATGCCGTTCATGTCCGACAGCGGCACCGGCGGCGTGCCGGCGTAGTTGTACAGGTTGTGCTCGTAGCCTGCCGTCGCGAGCGCGATGCCGGCAACGACGTAGACGAGCATGACGCCCCAGCCGATGAACTTCTGCGGCACCAGCACCTGCACGAACACCGACAACACCGCCAGGTGCAGCGACACGATCGTCGTCGGCAGCACGTACCACAGCAGGTAGGCGCCCGGCTCGAGCCGGGTATGGCCCTTCAACAGCTGTACCGCCATGCCGGTGGCCACGGCCACCAGCGCGGTCGTGGCCAGCACGATCGCGATGGCCACGATCTTGGGCACGAGGTGGGTCCAGTCGGGCGCCGCGGTGGCATCGACCATCTCGTGGGTGCGCCGCTCGCGGTCGCGCCACACGAGCTCGCCCCCGTAGTAGATCGCGATGATCACCGGCATCACGGTGAAGGCGCCTTGCAGCGCCTGCACCACCAGTCGTGTGGCCGGGTAGGCGCCGCTGCCGTAGAACTCGCCGACGAACCAGGTTGACACGCCGGCGTTGACGACGCCGAGGAACAGGAGCACGAAGAAGGCCGGGCTGCGGAACACGAACGCCATGTCGAAGCGCGCCAGCGCCCACAGCTGCGCGCGCGCGGCGGCAGCGTGGGGCTGCGGAGTGGGTTGCACGGCGCTGCGGGTCGGGGCCGCTGACGGCGCGGCAGGCGAGTGGTCAGCATGGTCCGCCCGGCCGCGCGAACGGGTCTCGAAGCTGAAGAGCCGCCACGCCAGCAAAAGAAACGCGGCCGCGATGGCAGTCCACAGCGCCCGGTTGGCCAGCAGCAGGCCGGTCAGCGGCGGCAACTGCCCGTTGCGCTCTGAGGCGGTCCAGTATTTGGTCGTGATGCCGAGCGCCGAAAGCCCGAAAGGATCGGTCAGCGCAGACAGGGTGTCGTACTGCTGGTCGCGCATCCACAGGCGCGTTGCCGTGAACAGCACGAGCGCGGACACCGCGCCGATGTAGGTCCACATCATCGATCGCGTGGCAGTGGCCAGTGCGAAGAACGCCGCACCGAGGATCAGCAACGTGGGCAGCGCGAACACCAGCAGCGCGTACAGGTAATGCCAGGGCACGAACGGACCGATCTTCTCGGCGTCCTGCCACGGCATCAGTGCGCCGATCGCGATCGCCAGCGGCACCGACGCCATGACGGCCAGCCCGGCCGCGATCGCGCCGGTGAACCGGCCGCCGAGGTACGCACCCTTGCCGATGCGCGTGCTACGCAGGATGGGCGCGAAGCCGGTCTCGTCGTCGCGGATCACGGCGCCGGCCACCATCGCGACGACGATGAACATGCCGAACACGCACATGATGCCCAGCGTCTGCACGATCGCGAACGGCGAGTTGATGTTGACGTTGCCGCGGCTGCCGATCTGGATCGTGTCCATCGTCGCGGCGCCGAAGGCGAGCAGGAAGAACAGCAGGAAGCCGACCCAGAACACCGGGCTGCGGACCTGGTAGCGCCACTCGAAGGCGGTGACCGCGCGCCACATGCTCAGGCCGCCTTCTTCGCAGGCTCGCTCGCCTGCGATTGGCGGTGCGCGTGCAGGGTGGCGAAATAGACGTCCTCGAGGTTCGCCTCGACGGGCGAGAAGCCGACGCCCGGCGGCGCATCGGCCAATACGCGGATCACGGTGCGCCCGGCGCGCAGCCGCGTCGCGATCACTGCCTGGCGCTCACGTGCGGCGTCAAGATCGATCCGGTCGATGCTGGCCTGCCAGATGCGGCCCTGAAGGACGGCGATGAGGTCGCCGGGCGTGCCGCTGCTGACGATGCGCCCGCCGACCATGATGGCCATGCGCGGGCACAGGTCGGTCACATCGTCGACGATGTGCGTCGACAGCAGCACCGCCACGTTCTCGCCGATCTCCGAGAGCAGGTTGTTGAACCGGTTGCGCTCCTCGGGGTCGAGCCCTGCGGTGGGTTCGTCGACGATGATCAGGCGCGGATTGCCGATCAGGGCCTGCGCAATGCCGAAACGCTGCCGCATGCCGCCCGAGAAGCCGGCGATCGCCTTCTTGCGCACGTCCCAAAGGTTCACCTGCCGCAGCAACGTGTCGACGGTATCGCGTCGCTCGCCGCGCCCGGCCACGCCCTTGAGCACCGCAAGGTGATCGAGCATGTCCTGCGCGGTCACTCGCGGGTAGACGCCGAAGTCCTGCGGCAGGTAGCCGAGCGTGGCCCGAAGTGCCTCGGGCTGGCGCAACACGTCGATGTCGCCGAAGCGGATCGACCCGGCGCTGGGCACCTGCAGCGTGGCCACGCAGCGCATCAGAGACGACTTGCCGGCGCCGTTGGGCCCGAGCAGCCCGAACATGCCGGCCGGAATGTCCAGCGACACCGCGTCGAGCGCGCGCGTGCCGTTGGGATAGACATGGGTGAGATCGCGGATCGCGAGCATGGGTGACGTCCCTCCGAGGCGGCCGGCCGGCCGCGAACGGGCGGAGTCTAGGCGGCGCTGCGCGCCGTGCAGGCCTGGCCGCGACGGGCTGCAGGTTCCGTGCGACGAGGCGCACGGTGCAGCGGCTGATCAACGTCGGCCGAGCTTGAGAATCAGGCGCAGGTACTCGAGCCGTGCATTGAGTTGCTGCAGCTGGCCGTTGAGTTCGCGCAGCGCCCGGGCACTCTCCTCGAGCGACATCAGGCGCGGCGGCGGGTTGGCGCCAGGAGGCGTCGGTGTGGTCATGCGTGCCCTCCCTTGGTCCACGCGATGCATGGTCGCCGGGCCCGCATGCAGCGGGCAATCCCCCGAGCGCGGTGGCGGGGCGGCGCCCGATCCCGCGTTCCGGGTGAGCGCCCCCCCTGTGTGGCTGCCTCAGGGCAGCTTGGCCAGCACCTTGTCCATCTCGGCGGCGGTCAGCGCCCGAAGCGACTGGCTGCGCACGTTGCCCTGCGTCGCGACCGCAATGTTGAACGCGTTCAACGCCGTCTCGTCGGCCGCTTCGAGCACGCACACGAGGTCGTACTCGCCCAGCGTCCAGTAAATCTCGCGCATGTTCACGCCCATGCGCTGGCCGACTTCCTTGGCGGCCGCGGCGCGCTGGGTGGTCTGCTTGATGCCCTTGATGCCCTGGTCGGTGAACTTCAACAGCCCGATGTAGGTGACCATCGTCAACCTCCTGATTGTGGGTGGCGAGGGCCGGACGGACAAACGACCCGCAGCCACGCGGCCCTCGGGCATGGTTCGGGGTCATCTCCGGGGATCGGATCCGGGGTCCGCAGACGCGGCGCAGGACGGTGATGGCAGCGCGGCGGGCGACGAGGAGGGGTCGCAGGGGGATGAAGGGTCATTCTTGCGCGCGCGGACCGGCAGCGCAAGCGAAAGCTCAGAGTGGTTCCGGCGGCGTCGGCGCCAAGGCCAGCTCGACCGCGAATCCCCGCGCGACCTCGGGCAGGGTCAATGCGCCCCCATGTGCGCGTGCGACGAGGTCCGCCAGCATCAGGCCCAGGCCCGTGGGGCCGTCGTAGTCCTGGCGAGCAAGCGCCTGGCGCAGCACCTGCAGGCGCTCGTGGGGCAGGCCCGGCCCGTCGTCCTGCAGCCGCAAGCCCGGGCCTGGCGTCACGCTGACCTGCACCTTCCGGGCGCCATGGCGCTTGGCGTTGTCCAGCAGGTTGGCCAGCGCGGCGGCCAGCAGGTCGGCGTCGGCCGACAGCGGGACGTCTGCCTGCACCGAGACCTCGAGCCCTTCGACCGGCAGGTGCGCAATCAACGCCCTGAGGTCCACCGACGCGCGCTGCACTTCGCCGCCAACACGGAACAGATCGAGCAGGGCTGTCACGACTCGCTGCAGGCGGCCCGATGCTTCGCGCACCTGGCGCAGGCGGGGCTGCAGCGCAGGCGGACATTCGCGCAAGGCCACCGCAAGCTGTGCATCCATGCCAGCCAGCGGCGTTCGCAAGGCGTGTGCGGCATGTGCGCTGAACGCGCGTTCATGCGCGATTCGCCGCGCGAGGCGCTGACCCAGACCGTCGATCGCCTGGTGCACGGGCACCAGCTCCGCGCGCTCCGCCGGGCCGAGCGCAGCCTGCCCGCTGTCAAGCGGGTCATGCTGCGTGAGGGTTTCGGTCAGGCGTTCCAGCGGTTGCAGCTCAAGGCCGACGCGTGCGCCCAGCCACCAGAAGCCGAGCAGGCCGATCGACAAGGCCGCCAATGCGGCGGCCGTGGACACCTCGCGGCGCGTCTCCACGCGCTCGGCCAGCGCGTGCGCCACGTAGAGCATGCGCCCGTCCCGCCCGGTGGCGGCGCCGAACACGCGCCACGGGCCGGCCTGGCTCAGCCCCGGTGTCATGTGCGGATGCCACGGCGCCTGCGGCGCGTTGGCCGAACGCAGCGGCACGCTGCCGTCGGAGCCCACCAGCTGCCACGCGAACTGTCCGCCGTCAGCGGCGGCAAGCCGCTCGGGCTCGGCGCCGGCAGGTCGCGTGGTGGCTCCAAGCGCGTGCGCCATGACGGTCGCAGTCGACTGCAACGAGTCATCGAGCAGTTCGTCGACCTCGTGCTGGGCCGCCAGCGAAACCGCCACCGCCACGCAGACGCCCCACGCCACGGTCCACAGCAGCAGCGCGCCGGCCAGCCGCGTGCGGATCGACGGCAGCTTGCGTGTGCTCATACAGGTGCTGGCAGTTCGATGCGATAGCCGAGCCCGCGCACGGTGTCGATGAGCTCACGGCCCAGCTTGCGCCGCAGCGCCGAGACATGCACCTCGAGCGCGTTGCTTGCGATCTCGCTGTCGAATCCGTGCACGAGTTTTTCCAGGTCAGCCTTGGGCACGATGCGTCCCGCACGCAGCACCAGCGCCTCGAGCACGGTCCATTCGCGGGCGGTCAGTTCGACCCGCACGCCGCCCACGAAGGCCGAGCGCGCCGCGAGATCGACCACCACCTTGCCGAAGGTCGCGCGCGAGTGCGCGGCCCCCGCGCCCGTGCGTCGGCTGACGGCCCGCAACCTCGCCGCCAGCTCCTCTGGCGCGAAGGGTTTGACGAGGTAGTCATCAGCGCCAGCGTCGAGGCCAGCCACCCGATCGCCGAGGCGGTCGCGCGCGGTGAGCACCAGGGCCGGCGTCGTGCCGCCACGCATCCGCCGTGCGTGAAGCCATTCGACGCCCGAACCGTCGGGCAGTTGCCAGTCGACCAGCCAGGCGTCGTAGGGTTCGGCGTGCAGCGCATCGGCGTCAGCCAGACGCCGGCACCAGTCGACGCGGTGGCCGTCGGCGCGCAGGTAGTCGCGAAGCCCCTCGCCCAGCGTGGGGTCGTCCTCGATCAACAACAATCGCATGAAGTGCGAACTTAGCACCCCCGGCTTCAGTCGGGCTTCAGTAGTCTTTGGCGTAATGGATCACATGACCGACCCCGCTGCGCGCGTGGCCCAGGCAGCGGCTGCGAGAGTAGCCCCCCGCTGGCCCGCGTTCTTCACGCGCTTTTCCGTCACCAGCGATCAGCTGGTGCTGGCCGCCGGTGTGTTCTGGGCGCTGGCGGTCAACCGCCCGTTCTTCGCCGCGGTGCTGCACGCGCTAGGAGGCGGCGAGGGCGTGTCGTGGACCCTGGTCATGGCCCTGGCCGTGCTGCTCGCGTCGCTGCACGTGTTGCTCGCCGGCCTGGTGTGCACCCGGCGCACCGTCAAGCCCGTGCTGGCGCTGATGACGCTGGTGGCAGCCAGCGCGCTGCACTACATGCAGGCCTACGGCGTGGTGCTCGATCCGTCGATGCTGCGCAATGTGCTGCGCACCGACACCGCCGAAGCAGGCGAGTTGCTCACATGGGGCCTCGTGCTCGACTTGCTGCTGTACGGTGCGCTGCCGATCGCGTTCCTGCTGGCGGCGCGCGTCGAGTCGCGCCCGTGGCGCAGGGCCCTGGTCACGCGCGGCGCCCTGCTCGGCGGCGCGGC
>JAOUIM010000165.1 GCA_029884035.1 Aquincola sp.
AGTTCGGCGACGTGCTGGCCCGGACCAAGAAGAAGCTCGACGAGGCCAGCAACACGATCCTCGATGCCGAGACACGCACGCGCGCGATGGCTCGGCAGCTGCGCAGCGTCGAGGCCATGCCGACGCCGGGCGCTGCCCAGCTGCTCGGGCTGGAGGATGGCCAGGAGGACCGGGGCCCCGAGGCGTGAGCAGTGCAGGCCCTGCGCCGCGCGGCGCATTCCTGTTCGTCGTCGCGACGCTGGTCTCGCTGCATGGCTGCATGGCGGCCACGCGCGTGGCCGCGAGCCTGGCGGTACTGCACCAGGGCCATGGCGAGTGGGTCGTCGGCGCTCTGCTGAGCCTGTACGCGGTGGCGCCGATCGTGTTGTCGATGTGGGCCGGGCGGCTCGCGGATCGCACCGGCTTCCGCCGCCCCGTGGCGTGGGGCGTGGCGATGGCTGTCGTCGGCACCGTGCTGCCGGTGCTGGCGCAACAGTTGTGGGCCTTCGCACTCTCGGCGCTGCTCACCGGCGGCGCATTGTCGGTCGCCGCGGTGGCCATTCAGCGCGAGGCGGGTCGGATGGCCCGCGGCGCCGACGACTTGAAGCGCGTGTTCTCCTGGGTCGCGCTCGGACCGGCTCTGTCCAACGCAATCTCGCCGCTCGTCGCCGGCCTGGTGATCGACCATGGAGGCTACCGCGCCGCCTTCGCGGTCGCGCTGGCCTTGCCGCTCGCCGCGGCGTGGGCGGCCTCCCGGGTGCCGGCGGCCCACACGAGCCCGCGAGAGGCGGCAGCCGAGATCGCGCCGCAGGAGCCGGCGTGGACGCTTTTGCGCGATCCGGTCCTGCGCAACCTGCTGCTGGTGAACGTGGCGATGGCCGCGGCGTGGGACTCGCACAGCTTCACCGTGCCGGTGGTCGGCCACGCGCGCGAGTTGAGCGCCTCGGCGATCGGCGGCGTGCTCAGTGCGTTCGCGGTGGCCGCCACCGCGGTGCGCCTGGCGATCCTGGCGTGGGCGCATCGCATCGGCGAGGCGCGCACACTGCGCGCCGCGATCACGCTGGCGACGGCCGTGCTTGCTGTCTATGCGTGGCTGCCGGGCACCCTGGGCATGATGGCCGGGTCAGCGCTGCTCGGTGTGGCGCTTGGCGCGGTCCAGCCCATGGTGCTGTCGACCTTGCACCAGGCCACGCCCGCAGACCGCCAGGGCCAGGCGCTTGCCCTGCGCATGGTGTTCACCAATGCCGCGACGATCTCGATGCCGCTGCTGTTCGGCGTGCTCGCGGCGGCGACAACGGTGGCGGCGCCGATGTGGCTGATGGCGATGATGCTGCTGGCGGCTCGCTGGCCAGCGAGCCGGCTCGAACGTGCGGCCGCCTCAGAAGCGGATTCCCGCCGGGTTTGAGCGCGGATCGACCTGCGCCGGTGCCGGGCTCGCGGGCAGCGACTGCGGCGTGAGGTTGGGCCCGGCACTGGCCTTTCGGTCCACCAGCGGCACGGCCGTGGGCGGTTGCCAGCTCGCAGGCAGCAGCGACTGCTTCGGATACCCCGCCAGGTCCAGCGTCTCGTCCCAGGTCGACGGATTGAAGCCCCGCAGCACCTGCCCGCCGACACGCAGCGCAGGCGCCTCCGGGCCACCAATCAGGCGCGTCCAGGCCTCGCGGTCTTCCTGCGCCTCGGCGATGCGCTCCGAGAAAGGCACGCCGCGCCGCACCAGTGAGGCCCGAGCGACGCCACAAGGCTCGCAATTGCTCGTCGTGTACAGCGTGACCGGGAAACGGGCCACGATCTGCCGCAGCGCAAACGGCAGTGCCGCCTCGCTCACGCCACCGCCATCGCGATTGACCGACTGCAGCTTGCCGTCCGCACTGTTCGGCGGCCGGTCGGTGTAGGTAACGCGGCCATCGGGCCCGACCACCTTGAACAGTGCGTGCGCAGGGCTCGCGGCGAGCACGAGGGCACCAAGCAGGAGTGCGGGTTTCATGAACCGCAATCTAACCCCCGCGCGCGGGGACATCAAGCCATGCCTTGATGGCGCAGCAACGCATCGATACGGGGTTCACGACCGCGGAAGGCGATGAAGTTCTCCATTGCACTGCGACTGCCGCCAGCTTCGAGAATTTCTTCACGCAAACGGCGGCCAGTGGGCACGTGCAGCGGCCCGGTCTCCTCGAACGCGCTCCAGGCGTCGGCGGACAGAACCTCCGCCCACTTGTAGCTGTAGTAACCCGCGGCGTAGCCGCCGGCGAAGATGTGGGAAAAGCTGTGCTGGAAGCGGTTGAATGCCGGCGGCGTGGCCACGGCGACCTCGCCGCGCACCTCGTCGACCACCTGCTGCAGGCGCGCCTCGTTGCCCGGTTCGGCGTGAAGGCGCATGTCGATCAGGCCGTACTCGACCTGACGCAGCGTCTCGGGGCCGCTGTGGAAGTTCTTGGCAGCCAGCATCTTGTCGAACAGTGCGCGCGACATCGGCTCGCCGGTGTCGACATGCGCCGTCATGCGCGCGAGCACATCCCACTCCCAGCAGAAGTTCTCCATGAACTGGCTCGGCAACTCGACCGCATCCCACTCGACGCCGGACAGGCCTGACACGCCGAGGTCCTCGACACGCGTGAGCATCAGGTGCAGGCCGTGTCCGAACTCGTGGAACAGCGTGATGACATCGTCATGGGTCATCAGCGCGGGCCGGCCACCGACCGGGGCGGCGTAGTTGCAGGTGAGCGTGGCCACCGGTGTCTGCACGCTACCGTCAGGGCGCGCCCAGCGAACGCGCACGTCGTCCATCCAGGCACCGGGCTGCTTTCCCTCGCGGGCGTAGGGATCGAGATAGAACTGGGCCAGCAACCGGCCCTGCCGCTCGACGCGATAGAAGCGCACCGATTCGTGCCACACCGGCGCAGCATCGGGGCGGATCTGGACCTCGAACACGGTCTGCACGATCTCGAACAGGCCTTGCAGCACGCGCGGCTCGGTGAAGTACTGCTTTACTTCGTCGTCGGAGAACGCGTAGCGGCTCTGCTTCAGGCGCTCGCGCGCGAAGGCAAGGTCCCAGGCCTGCAGGTCGGCCAGGCCGAGCTGCGACGCAGCGAATTCGCGCAGCTCGACCATGTCGCGCTCGGCGTGCGGCCGCGCGCGCGCGGCCAGGTCGCGCAAGAAGACCTGCACCTCGGCCGCCGTGCGTGCCATCTTGGGCACCAGCGACAGTGCGGCATAGGTCGGGTGCCCGAGCAAGTGGGCCTCCTCTTGCTTGAGCGCGAGGATCTCGCGCATCAGCGGTGTGTTGTCGCGCTCGGGCGGGCCCATCTCGCTGGCTCGCGTGACGTAGGCGGTGTACAGGCGTTCGCGC
Organism: Aquincola sp.; assembly: GCA_029884035.1. Lineage (GTDB taxonomy): Bacteria > Pseudomonadota > Gammaproteobacteria > Burkholderiales > Burkholderiaceae_C > CADEEN01. Next base: position 3,326 of record JAOUIM010000165.1, read on the forward strand.
AGAGCACGGTTCGTCGCGTATTGCATCACCGGGCCGTAGACCGGGTAGTGCAGCGTCAGCTTGTGTCCCGGCTTGCCCTGCGCCGCGGCGGCCTCGCCGGTGGCGCCGCGCACGTCATCGGGCACGCCATCGAGCTCGTCGCTGCCGGCGTAGTAGGCAAATGCGTCGGTCGCGTCGAGCACATGCTCCGAGTACTGCTGCTGCAACGCCGACAACCGCTCACGGATCGCAGCATGGCGCCGCTTGGCCTCGCCCTGCAGTTCCGCACCCGACAGCACGAAATCACGCAACGCATTGGTCAGCGCCTTGCGGCGAGGCGGCGACAGGCCTTCGCCCTGGGTCGCCGCGATGCGCTTGTACTTGGCATACAGGCGCTCGTCGGCACCCAGCCGGGTGAAGAACTCCGTGACCCGCGGCAGGTTGCGCGTGTAGGCGGCGCGCAGCTCGGGCGTGTCGACCACGGCGTGCAGGTGTCTCACCGCACCCCACGCACGTCCGAGGCGCTCGGTTGCGACGTCGAGCACTGCGCTCATCGACTCATAATCGGCCGGCGTGCCGTCGCCGACCGCGCGTTCGAGCTCGCCGTTCGCGTCAGCCAGCAGCCGGTCGACCGCGGGGCCGACATGCTCGGGGCGGATCCCATCGAAGGCCGGCAGGCCATCGAACTGCAACAGGGGATTGTTCGTTGTCGTAACGTCGTTCATGGGATCGGGGCGGCCGCTTCGGCGGCCTGAAGGGTGTTCATCAGCAGCATCGCGATCGTCATCGGGCCGACGCCGCCGGGCACCGGCGTGATCCAGCCGGCCACCGCTTTCGCGGCATCGAAGTCGACATCGCCGCAAAGCTTGCCGTCGTCCTTGCGGTTGATGCCCACGTCGATCACGATGGCGCCGGGTTGGAGCATGTCGGCCGTCACCATGTTCCGGCGGCCGACCGCCGCCACCACGATATCCGCACGCCGCACGTGCGCCGCAAGGTCTTTCGTCGCGCTGTGGCAGATGGTGACGGTGGCGTGGGCCTGCAAGAGCAGCAGGGCCATCGGCTTGCCCACCGTGTTGCTGCGACCGAGCACGACCGCGTGCTTGCCGCGCAGGTCCGCGCCGGTCGACTCGATCAGCTTCATGCAGCCGGCGGGCGTCGCCGGACGCAGCCCCGGAAGCCCGGTCATCAGCTCACCGGCGCTGGCGATCGAGAAGCCATCGACATCCTTGGCCGACGCGATCGCCTGGATCACGCGCTGGGGGTCGAGGTGCTTCGGCAGCGGCATCTGGACGAGGATGCCGTGGATCGCTGCGTCGGCATTGAACGCGTCGATACGAGCGAGGAGCGCCTCCTGCGTGAGTGCTGCGTCGTGGCGCTCGAGCACCGAATGGATGCCCGCTTCCTGGCAGGCCCTGACCTTGTTGCGCACGTAGACTGCGCTCGCCGGGTCGTCGCCGACGAGTATCACCGCCAGCCCGGGCTGGACACCACGGGCGGCGAGCGCGGCCGCGCGCCGGGCCGCTTCGGCGCGCAGGCCGCTGGCGATCGCGGCGCCGTCAATGATCTTCGCAGGCAAGGAACGCTCTCACTGAATCAAAGGAGGCCGCGCTCGGCGGCCTCACTGCCGTGAATACGGCGGATCTGGCTCGGCCGGGCCGCTGGTGTCGCCCGCTCGGGGGACAGCCGCAATGCCTTGGGGCGGGGCCCGTTCAAGCCTTTGCCGTCTGGGCGCCCAGCGCGATCTTCAGCAGGTCGGCCACGGTGTTGGCGTTGAGCTTTTCCATGATGTTGGCGCGGTGGGCCTCCACCGTCTTGATCGAGATGCCCAGGTCGTCGGCAATCTGCTTGTTGAGCCGGCCTGCAACGATGCGTTCGAGCACCTGCGCCTCGCGCGTAGTCAGGCGCGACAGCAGCGCATCGCGGCTGGCCTGCTCCTGGTGCTGTGCGAAGGCGCTGCGCGCCTGCTCCAGCATCTTCTCGACCAGACTGAGCAGCTCGGCCTCCTTGAAGGGCTTCTCGATGAAGTCCATCGCACCCTTCTTCATCGTGGTCACGGCCATCGGAACGTCACCGTGGCCGGTGATGAAGACGATCGGCAGCGGGCTCTTGCGCTCGAGCAGCCGGTCCTGCAGTTCAAGGCCGCTCATGCCGTCCATGCGGATGTCCACAAGCAGGCAGGCCACTTCGCGCGCATCGAAACGCGACAGGAAGGACTCGGCCGAATCGAAGCACTTGACGCGGTAGTCCTTGCCCTCGAGCAACCATTGCAGGGAATCACGCACGGCCTCGTCGTCGTCGACGACATAGACGGTGCCCTTCTTGGGAATAAGGCTCATGATGTGGGATCGACAGGTGCAGTGACGAGCGCGGCGGGCGCGGATTCGGCGGTGAGGACGGGGCCGGTGCCATCGGTGCGAACCGGCAAATCGACGGGCAGTGTGAACGAGAAACGGCAACCCGTGACGGACCCCGAATTGTAGAGGTTCTGCGCCCGCATCCGCCCTCGGTGCGACTCGATGATCGATCGGCACAAGGCCAGGCCGATGCCCAGCCCTTCGGCCTTGGTCGAATAGAACGCCTCGTACAGCCGCGCGAGCACGTCCTCGCGCACACCGGGGCCCTGGTCGGTGACGCTGAACTCGACGACGCCCCCCTCCTCGGGGGAATGGTGCGGCATCACGCGCAGCTCTACATGGCGGCGCGCGGGTGGCATTTGCCCGGCGTCGATCGCCTCGCCAGCATTCTTGAGCAGGTTGAGCACGACCTGCTGGATCAGGATCGGATCGCACTGCAGTGGCGGCAAGTGATGCGCGACGTAGGTCGTCAGCGACACGTTGCGACGGCGCAGTTCAATGCCGGCCAAGTCGAGCACGTCGTCGACGATCGCTTTGGCGTCGGCACGCTGGCGTTGCGGCTCGCTGCGCTTCACGAAGCTGCGGATGCGATGAATGATCTGCCCGGCGCGCTCGGCCTGGCGCGAGGTCTTGGTCAGCGCGGCAATCAGGTCGTCCTTGCCGATGCTCTCGGCGCGCACGCGCGAGACCATGCCATTGCAGTAGTTGGCGATCGCGGCGAGCGGCTGGTTGAGTTCGTGCGCCACGGAGCTGGCCATCTCTCCCATCGTGACCAGACGGCTCGTGACCTGCGCGCGTTCGGCCTGGCGCGCCGCCTGCTCCTCGATGCGCCGACGAGACGTGATGTCGGTGGCAATGAGCATCTGCGCCAGGCGCCCGTCAGTCCATTGAAGGTAGCGCGAGCGCACGTCGAACCACTTCTTCAACGGCTCAACGTAGACCTCTCGCGGATCGGCCCCACCGGACGTCAGCGATTCGGCCGGGATGCCGGACAGGCTGTCGACGTCATCGCCGTCGTCACCCGCCGTCGGGGGCAACGGGGGCACGTGGCCGGCCAGCTGGGCATGACCCTTCGGGTCGGCGCCGAACCAGAGCCGGTAGCTGCGGTTGGCGAAAAGCAGTTCGCCCTGCTGCACCGAGAGCACCGAAACCGCGGCATCGAGGCCCTCGAGCACGGTCGTGAAGCGTTCGTGCGAGGCCGAAAGCTGATCGCGGATGCGCTTGGCCTCGGTGATGTTGGTCATCGAGGTCATCCAGCCGGTCTGGTGGCCACGCGCATCGATCAGGGGAGAGACGTACATGCGGGCGTCGAACAGCGAGCCGTCCTTGCGCATCGCCTTGACCTCGATGCCTCCGGCCGGGCTGCGGCCGTGCAGCTCCTGCTGCAGCAGCCGCATGTTCTCATCGATGCGGTCGAGTGGCCAGTAGGGAAACGGCGGCACGCGCCCCACCAGGTCGGCCTCGGAGAAGCCTGTCATCGCGCAAAACGCGGGGTTCACGTATGTGATGCGCCCTTCGTTGTCCATCGCGCGCATGCCGGTCAGCATGGAGTTCTCCATCGCGCGCCGAAAGTTCGTTTCCTGCACCAGAGCGCTCTGCATCTGGCCACGTCGCCTCATGTGGCGCCAAGTGCCCAGCAGCATCCACACCGTCAGCACCGACAGCGCGACGACCATCCAGAACAGCGTGTTGCTGACCAGGCCGACCGACGTGCGCCATCCCATCCCGCGCAGCACCATGCCATTGGCCGCGGGCACCACCGGGAGCTCGTGCACGAGGGTCGGGCGGCTCGTCGGCCGGCCCGGCATCTGAAGCACGTTGCCGGCGAGTTCCACGCCGGACGCGTCGACCACCGCGACGGTGTGCCGCTGCGTGACCTCGGGTGGCACCGACTGGCGCAACAGGGTCTCGATCGAATACTCGGTGATCAGCATGCCGGAAAAGGCACCCTGGTCGAACAGT